>NZ_DATFKB010000036.1:0-7697 GCF_035268865.1 Salinivirga sp.
TCCATTGCCATCTGAGGACCAGGGGCCGGTAGGACTATTGCCAATAAAATATATGTAACCAGCGCCTGAACCCCCAGCAACGTTATCTACAAGGATAGTCCCGTCGGTATTTCCGAAACATGAAGGATCAGTAGGAGTAACGTCGAAAGTTATTTCTGTAGGTTCTGTTAAATCCTGCTGTTGGGTATTACTGGCGCATCCTGCACCATCTTCTACGTAAACGTGGTATGTTCCATCCCCCAGATTTTCGAACAGACCGTCTCCATTAGGATCTTCAGTCCATGGTCCGGTAGAGGTTGGCCCAATAAAATATCTGTAACCAGCACCCGAACCACCAGCAACGTTATCTACAAGGATAGTCCCGTCGGTATTTCCGAAACATGAAGGATCAGTAGGTGTTATATCATAAGTTATCTCGTCCGGCGCATCAATCAATACTTCAAGCGTATCACTCACACAGAGGTTCCCGTCTCTGGCAAAAATATCATAATTGCCTTCGGGAAGAGAGAATGTTGAACCCGGTTGCCAGCTGGCACTTGCGGTATCAACCAAATATTCGTAAGGGCCTCCATCACCTCCGCTTGTGGCTGTGATTTCCACGGTACCATCTTCACCGAAGCAGGTTGGTTGGGTAATTGTATACGCATCAATTTCAACTGAATCGGGTTCTGTGAGGGTTACTTCTCCGTAATTAACTTTACAGTCATTCAGGTCTTTTATCCATATATCATAAGTTCCTGCTGAAAGGTTATAAAAGTTCGGGGCATCTTGGTATTCTGAAGTGACATCACCTCTAATTGAATAATAATAATCCGGAGCAACCCCGCCATCGGCTGTTATCTCTATTTCTCCATTTGTATTACCTGCACATCCGATTATGTTCTGTAGACTTACATTGGTTATCTTAAGTGTGTCCGGTTCAGAAATGTATACTGGGTTGGCTCCCCATCCTTTCTCACATCCATTGGCATCAGTTACAAATACATCATAATTATCACCACGCAAATCCTCAAAAGTATAACTTGCATCGCTTGTTATATGTGTTAAAGTGCCGGTGTTTTGGCCTTCAATTCGGTATTCATATGGTTCGTTTGCAGCCGCCCCATTCATTGTAATACTTATACTACCGTTTGGATCTATTGCGCACTGAACATTTGTTTTTGTTACAGCATCGATGCTGAACTCTGGTGGATTGCTTACTATTAAGGTTGCTTCAAGTGAGCTTGAATTAGGGCAATCATTTGCATCATCAATTTGAAAAGTGTATTTGCCTGGATTGAGGTTTGTAAAATGGTTATTCCCAGTTTGACTAACGATTCCCGCATCAAAGGTATAGGGAGGTGTACCCCCGGAAACGTAAATGGTAATTTCACCATCTGACCCATCATGGCAGGTAACCGGCACTACATCAGCTGAATCGTATACCAATTGATCGGGAGCTGTAATTTCAACAGGGTTTCCTCCCCAAACTGTTTCATCAGTACCTTTTTTTGCTATAATGTTATAGAATCCAGGTGCAAGATCATAAAACATGGTGGTATCATACCAGGTTGCTCCATTATCGATAGAACAAGAGTCGGCATCATCAGGATAAATTTTAATGATTCCATCATCTAAATCGTAACACGATGCGTGGGTTACAACTACTGAATCTATTGTTGGAGCGGCTTTTGAGCCTGACTTTATATCGTTATCGGGTGTTTGGGCGCTTTTTTTACCTTGATTGGATATTTGATTGTCGTTATTTTGATTTGAATCGCCTTTTGGCATAACGTTTTTGGTAGTTTGGGGCGATACACCGGGTTGCGTTTTTTTATTACCGGCCGGGCTCAAATTTGTATTGCTAGTGGTGGCAATGCTTTGGTGTGGGGCCAGCAACCTTTCATTATTGTCTGTTTGTGCAGCTCGGGTATTTGGTCCTACCAGGATATGGGCAGTAGCCTTTCCTGGTATTTTCCCATTTAAATGGGCTTTCATTTTTTTGCCGGAGCTTAGTCCTGCTTTAATCCAGTTTCCTGAATTGTTAGTCCAATAGGTATTTTCTGCTGCAAGGGTTGAAAGCAGAAAGATTGATGTAATAAGTAGAATTATGCGCCTCATAACTAAAACATTTATCGTGTTGTTTACAAAAAAAACTTCTTCACAATGCAAATATAAAACATTTTGTCAGCCAACTTATTGTCAGCAAAATAGTTTTGACGATTTAAGCTATACATTAGATTAAACTTTGAAACCGAATGATAACCGAATCATTTTTAATCCCTGTTAATTTAAAATACGCATGAATAAAGGGATGCGTTGCTCATTTGGTCAACAGAAAAGCGTATTTCATCAATTAGACGAATCTTTTAAAATCTTTGATGAATAAATAAAGCTGTGTAATGTTTCGTTTTTTGTGCTAAGTAAACCATCCCTGTTTCCGGTCCATTCAACTTTTCCTTCGTCAATAAATACAATTTTTTCCCCTATTCCCATCATTGAATTTAAATCGTGGGTATTTATAATGGTTGTCATATTAAAATCGTGGGTTAACTCCAGGAGTAAATCATCGATAACAACTGAAGTTTTAGGATCGAGTCCTGAGTTTGGTTCATCACAAAACAGATATTTCGGATTCATACTGATGGCCCTGGCTATAGCTACGCGTTTTTTCATGCCCCCGCTAAGCTCAGAGGGTAACAGGTGCTCTACATCGTGCAGGTTAACCCTGTCGAGGCAAAAAGCCACGCGTTTCATCTTTTCTGCTTTCGATTGATTTGTAAAAATATCAAGCGGAAAGCGCACATTGTCGGCCACATTATAGGAATCGAACAGTGCCGATCCCTGAAATAACATGCCCATTTCCTGGCGTACCTTTTTTTGCTCTGTTTTTTTTAGCCTGTGAAAGTCCCGGCCATCGTATAAAACAGTACCGTTATCAATTGTATGTAATCCAACAATAGACTTTAATAAAACCGTTTTTCCTGATCCACTTTGCCCAATAATGAGATTAGCCTTGCCTTGCTCAAAGTCAACATTGATATCTTCAAGTACTTTTTTGCCACTAAACTCTTTGTCCAATTGCTCTACTTGTATCATGCTAATAATAATTGGGTAAGTATCAGATTAAAAATTAATATCAACACACTGCTCGCTACTACGGCTTTTGTACTTGCACGTCCAACCTCAAGTGCGCCACCGCTTACATAATAACCGAAATATGCCGGGACACTTGTAAAAATGAATGCAAATACAACAGATTTTATTAATGAGTAATAAATGTACCAGGGTATAAATGCGTAGTGAATACCATAAATATAATCGTGTGCTGTGAGCACGCCTGTACTAACCGATGCTAAAAAACCTCCGAAAATCCCGATAAACATACTTATGATGGTAAGGAAAGGTATAATAAATACCATTCCCAGGATTTTTGGCCTTACCATGAAGGCTGATGGGTTGATTCCCATAATTTCTAAGGCATCAATTTGTTCTGTAACGCGCATAGTGCCAATTTCAGACGCAATATTGGAGCCTACTTTTCCGGCAAGTATAAGCGCTACAATGGTAGATGAGAATTCCAGCAACATACTGTCACGGGCAGTAAGACCAATCAAATACAACGGTATAATGGGACTTTCGAAGTTGTATGCTGTTTGCAGGGTGACTACTGCACCCATAAAAAATGAAATTATTACGACAATACCCAATGAGCCAATACCCAGCTTCCAGCCTTCAAGCATAAAATTTTTGAAATAAATACTAAATCGTTCAGGTTTACCAAAAACCCGGTAAATAAAGTGTGTATATCGTCCAATATGGTATAGTAACCACATATAATTATTGTTAATTTAGGTTTTGCAAATTACAATCTGTAATTGAGAATGACAAATGTAAGTCTTTTTTAGGGTTTTATTATTTGTGCATTAAGTATTTGTAGTTCATTACTCCAGTCTTGCGACGAAAATTCTTTATTGAGTGTTTTTATTTGATTTATTGTGGTTTTGATAAATTTTTGATGTGATTCACTTTGTGTGTTAAAAGGTTTATGCGATACTGCCCTGTTCAGCTTTTCAACTTTGCTAATAATTTGCCTGGCTTCTTCGGGTATATACACCTCTGCGAAACGCTCGAAAATATAAGCAATCGCAGATGCTGAAAGGTGTGTCATGTCATCGGCATAAAAGCGATAATCTCTTAAATCATCCATTACCAACTCATAAGAAGGAAAATAGCTACACTGTTCATGCATCTCAATAAGTTCGTGAATGGCCACTTTCAAAATTGACTTGGAAAGTTGGTTTTCTACAGCCCCATCTTTTAAATGTCGAATGGGGCTTAAGGTAAATACAATCTGCAATTCAGGATTGAGCTCTTGGAGTCTTCTGATTAAAATGGAGAATTCATCAACAATATCGCATGTTGACAGTCTGAAACGTTTGAAAGCTGCAGACGGAATTTTATGACAATTGCTTACAATTTTGTGGCTGCTCTTAAGTTCATATACCCATGCGGTTCCAAATGTAATGAATAATGTGTTGATGCTTTTCAGGTACGCGAGTGTTTCTTTTCTGGTAGTTTCAATCCTGGCTATGAGCTTTTGTTTTTCGGCTTCAGAAAAACTACTGTGATGTAGGTAGCTATGCCATAAATCATTGTGATAAACCAAATCGTTATCCTGTAATTCGCGACTTCCCAAAGCAAAGTTAAGGGTTTCCTGCACAGAGTAGGGGTTGTATAGTACCCCGTGAGGGTTTCTCAACACATTAAACTTTAGAGCGCCTAACTTATTTCCTATATTGTCGCTAAAGCATGAACCAATCAACATAGTTTTTGTATTGTAATCTATGCTGTTTGATGATGTTGGTATATTGAAAGTTGTACGAAAGTTTTTCATACTGTTCTGCTTAGCCATTGTTGAATTTCATTAAATGCAATTTGTCGCTCCTTCTCTTTATGTATTTCATGCAAGAAACCTTCAAAGGTTTTTATTTCAATATAGTGTGGGTTTTTGCCCTTTAGTTTTTTCGGCCCATTTAAGCTTGCTATCGGATCAGACTCACCTTGCAATATTAAAGTGGGGATTGAAAGCGATTGAATGTTTTCATTTATATAGCGTGCTGCTGCATCTAATTCCAAAAATGAGCTGATTGTGATCCGTCCATGTACCAATTCATCCTTTTCGTACTTTTCAAGCTCCTCTTTATTTGCAGTAAGTTCACTTCGTTTTATTCCTGCTTTAAGCGAAAATGCCGGCAAAACCGGCCTGAATATTCGAGCTAAATTTACAAGCCACTTTTTGGGTGGTTTGTTCAGCTCAACCCATGGAGCAGATATTATGGCACTTTTTACCTTTGGCCTTTTGCGAATTAAAAAATTCAATGCAATGTTGCCACCCATGCTATGTCCATATAGTATTTTAGGAAGATGCGGAAATAATTTGTCAGCCTTGTCAAACAACATAGCAGTGAAGTCCATGGGCTCACAGTAATTTTTAAAGTGCCCTCTTTTACCTTCAGACCGGCCATGGCCATGATGATCAGCCGAAATTACAGCCATGTCAATTTCAATAAATTTTTCAAACCAGGAGTCGTATCGGTGTATATGTTCACCAATGCCATGAATAAAAATAATCACTGCCTGTGGCGATTTTTCAGGCAACCATGTAGCTCCGTATACATTCTTATTATTGACCTTCCATTGATATTCTTCAACCTTCATTCGTGTGCATTTTACGATTTAATAATTCAGGAACTCATATAAGAAAATACTATTGTTTTGTGAACCCTCAAAAGTGTGTACAATGAGCCCTGATATTCAAAAATACGAAAAAGCCTGGGAATGCTTCCTTATATCACACGCATTTTAATTAATTTTGACCTAAAAGAAATTTTGAATGCAACAGGTTATTCAAATACGGACCAGAAGTGAGAATGGACTTTATGACATAACGCGTCAGGTAGATGAGTTTGTTATTGCTTCCGGAATAAAAGAAGGTCTTGTCCATGTTTATGCGCAAGGCGCCACCGCTGGAATTATGATTCAGGAGAATTGGGATGAGAGTGTGCAACGAGATGTAATTAGTCTTTTACGTAAGTATATTCCTCAGGGTGTTTGGGAGCATGATGCCCAGGACGGAAATGGTGATGCACATTTAAAAGCCGGATTGGTTGGTCCATCTGAAACCATACCAATTATAGATGGCAGACCCGGTTTGTCGACCTGGCAAAATATTTTCTTTTGTGAATTTGACGGCCCCCGTGAACAAAGGCCAATTGTGCTGACTATTCTAAAATAGTAAAATATAAACGAATGACAAACAAGTTTTTAGCGCTTATTCCAGCCAGATATGGTTCTACCCGGTTCCCGGGAAAGCCGTTGGCAATGATTGAAAATAAACCAATGATACAGCATGTTTATGAAAAGGCAACCGGTTTTTTTGAATATGTTTATGTAGCTACCGATGATGAGCGTATACAGAAAAGTGTAGAGCACTTTGGAGGGCGTGTGGTAATGACTAAAGACTCGCATCAAAGTGGCACCGATAGATGTGCAGAAGCCGTTCATAAATTGGAAAAGCAATTGGGGACCTTTTTTGATGTGGTGGTAAATATACAGGGAGATGAGCCATTTATTGATCCGGTACAGCTTAAGCTTATTGCTGAAAGTTTCAGGTCAGAAAAGACTGAAATTGCAACGCTTGTAAAAAAAATAGATTGTCAGACAGATTTGTTTGATATCAATAAACCCAAAGTTATTTTAAATAAAAACCTTGAGGCAATTTATTTTAGTCGTACGCCCATACCCTATTATCGGAACCTAGAAGAACATAAGTGGTTGAAGCATCATAAATACTATAAGCATATTGGGCTATATGCCTATCGGGCCGATGTGTTGAAACAAATCACTAAATTGGACCAAAGCAGTCTGGAGGTTGCAGAATCGCTGGAGCAGCTAAGGTGGATTGAGCATGGTTACCGCATTGCAGTTAGGGAAACAGATATAGAAAATATATCAATAGATACACCAGCCGATTTGCAAAAAATTGACAAAAAATGATTTTCGTGATATGTGCGCAAAAAAATTTGGGCATTTATAAAAAAAGTATCATCTTTGCCGTCGCAAAAGCCAGAAACGTCCGGAATTTATTCAAGATTTCGGGATTGGTGGAGCCAAATAAGCGAGAATAGCTCAGTTGGTAGAGCACGACCTTGCCAAGGTCGGGGCCGCGGGTTCGAGTCCCGTTTCTCGCTCAGGTTTTTTGAAAGTTATTTGAGAACCGCGGGCCGCGGGTGCCGCAAAACATAAAATCTTTGATTTTATGTCAGTTTTGCGTGCATTCTCGCAACAGTTGCAAAATCACAGATTTTGGCTGTTGCGGAATTCGAGTCCCGTTTCTCGCTCAGTCTTACCAGAAGCAAAAATATCAGGAGCCCTGGTGGCGGAACTGGTAGACGCGCAGGACTTAAAATCCTGTGGACAGCAATGTCCGTGCCGGTTCGATCCCGGCCCTGGGCACCAGCCTCCTCGAGAAATCGGGGAGGTTTTTTTGTTTATTGGAGGAAATAAAGATAAAAACAGGTGTTTGTTTATTTACTTGAGTCACTAAAGAGCGGGCAGCGTTATATCGGTCAAACTTCCAATCTTGATGAGAGAATGCGAAGGCATAATGCTGGTTATGTACGTTCCACCCGGAACAATGCTCCATGGAAGTTACT
>NZ_DATFKB010000037.1:0-4230 GCF_035268865.1 Salinivirga sp.
AACGTTTGCAAAAAAGATTGAAAAGGAGCCGGAATTTCTAAATGGGAATGGCCTTCGCAACTGCAACCGCAGCATTCATATTAAAATCAATTGTCTGAATACAGGCATTTAGTCAACTAACTATAAATCAAATAATTTTTATTTTTTAATTTTAATATTAATTTAATTTTAATTTTATGTTTTTAAAGAAAAGTACAGTAGTCTTGATGCTGGTATTTGCTGCATCAAGCATTTTTGCACAAGAGAAAAAAGAAAATGATGATTTTGTTAAATTTGGAGGAGCTCTAAGATTTAACGTTTTTAGTAAAAGCTGGGTAGATAACAAAACTCAACCAGAAGCAACGATTGACACATGGCGTTTAAATGTAACTGCCAGGAAAAAAGGCGTTGACCTGAATTTTGAGTATCGCTTTTATCCAACGTTTGGAACCCATTTTATGAAACAAGGATGGTTAGGTTATGGTTTGACTGATAATCTATATATGAAATTGGGTGTTTCACAAGTTCCATTTGGAATTACTACCTATGCATCCCATTCATGGTGGTTTCAGGCGCCTTATTATGTTGGTTTAGAAGATGATTATGACATGGGTGTTAAATTTGACATTTCCAAAATTGAAAATCTTGATTTAAGTGTAGCATATTATCGTCAATCAGAGCCGGAAGGGCCAATTTTCGGTGGTGATGTTACTTTTGGACAATCAGGAGCGGGTAGATATTCATATGATCTAACACCTTCTGCTGGTTCATCAAACCGCGAACTAAATCAGTTCAATTTAAGAGCTGCTTATCATATAGGTGACGGACTTGAAATAGGTGCCAGTGGACAAATCGGTGGTATACACAATACGGTATTAAACGAAGCAACTACTTCTACTGCTTTTGCAGGACACCTGGTAGCCGACTTTAGCAACTTTAATTTTAAAGGTGAAGTAATATATTACGACTATGCAGCCAAAGATGATGCTGGTAACGATGTAAATACATTATCAATGGGCGCTTATGGTAGCTCATATCCAGTGGCCACAAATGCAACCATGTATGTAGCTGGATTAGCCTACACAATTCCTGTAGAGATTGGACCAATTAGCAGTGTTCAGGCATATGTTGATTATACTTATACAGATAAGTTAGAGGACAGCTTTGTTGATATGCACCACTTAATACCTGGTTTTATGATAACTGCAGGTAGTATATACACATATGTTGACTTTGCAATGGGTAAAAACCAGCCATGGTTAACCTCAACTTTTGGAACAGGATTGGGTGAAGGTCAGCTATACAGTGATGATGCAGCATCTAAGTATTACACAGACGATGCGGGTATGCAGGGAACTCCTGTACCTATGGATGAACTTGATTGGGAAACCAGATTCAATATCAATATAGGATACTACTTCTAAAGATATTTTTAAAAAAAGTATAGCAGAACAATGTCAAAAGACGAGATAAAAATAGAAGTTGAAGACTTAAGCCTGATTTTTGGCAATAACAAGTCTCAGGCCTTAAAAATGCTTAAAGACGGCAAGAGCAAGTCTGAAATTTTGGAAAAAACAAAATGCACAGTTGGTGTTAATAAAGCAAGTTTTCAAATAAAAACAGGCGAGGTTTTTGTTATTATGGGCTTGTCTGGGAGCGGAAAGTCAACATTAATACGCTGTTTAAACAGGCTTATCGAGCCCACTGATGGTAGTGTAATTGTAAATAATGTTAACATAACAAATCAATCCAATGATGAGTTGTTGGAGGCGAGACGGACAGAGATGAGCATGGTTTTTCAAAAGTTTGGACTTTTACCACATCGTACGGTTATAGAAAACGTCGCTTTTGGGTTAGAGATTAGAAATGAACCAAAAGAAAAACGCTTGGAAAAAGCCCAGGAAGCGCTTGATACAGTTGGTCTAAAAGGTTTTGAATACCAAAAGCCATCACAACTCTCGGGAGGAATGCAGCAACGTGTTGGATTAGCCCGTGCTTTAGCAAATAACCCCGAGGTATTGTTAATGGACGAAGCTTTCTCAGCACTTGACCCTCTAATAAAATCTGATATGCAGGATGAATTGCTTGCACTGCAAAACAAATTGCATAAAACCATTGTTTTTATAACGCACGACTTAGATGAAGCTATAAAAGTGGGGGATAGGATCGCAATTATGAAAGATGGCTTTATTGATCAGATTGGAACAGCTGAGGATATTCTCAAAAAACCTGCCACCGATTATGTGAAAGCATTTGTCGAAAAAGTTGACCGTAAAACAATTATTACTGCAGGAACACTAATGTGGCGAAAACCAACCGTAATTCAATTTGAGAAGGATGGTCCTGAATCAACTATTCGGAAAATGAGAAGTACTTCAGAAAATGCTATGCCGGTAGTTAATAAGGACCATGAATTTATGGGTTTTATATGGCTGCCACGGGTTCTCGAAGCTGAAAAGCAAGATAAAAAAACCATCGAAGGGTTTATTACAACAGATTGCCCGAGTGTATATGAGGACTATACTGTTGAAGATATGCTTCCGCTTATTTCCAACACTAAATCGCCAATTGCTGTTGTCAACAAGGAAAATAAGAAGTTACTAGGAATAGTAAGTCAGACCTCGTTGATAATTGAAGCAACCCGATTTGATGACAGGGAGATTGTAGAACTTAAAGAACAAGCAAAAGAACAATAACCATGGAAAAAATAATAGATATAGGAAAGTATATTGAGGACGCAGTAAACTGGCTTACAGATAATTTTGCTGGTTTTTTCGACTTCATTAAGAATACCGGGAATGGTCTTATTGAAGGGTTTGAGTGGTTGCTATTAGGGATTCCTTTTTATGTTTTAATTGCATTGTTTGGTATATTAGCCTACTTTAAAGTTGGACGTGGACCTGCGATTTTCACCGTTATAGGTTTAACATTGATTTATCTTTTAGGCTTTTGGGTTGAAACCATGGAAACGCTTGCTCTTATTTTTGTGTCAACCCTTGTTGCACTTATAATAGCAGTTCCTTTAGGTATTTGGGCGGCCAAAAAAGAAAATGTAAACAAGGTAGTACGTCCAATACTGGATTTCATGCAAACCATGCCGGCTTTTGTTTATCTTATTCCGGCAGTTTTGTTCTTCAGTATCGGAAAACTACCCGGGGCTTTTGCAACCGTTATTTTTGCCATGCCACCTGCTGTGCGACTAACAACACTGGGTATACAACAAACACCAGGTGATGTCGTGGAAGCTGCAAGAGCTTTTGGCGCAACTAACAGACAGATTCTGTTTAAAGTTGAACTGCCACTTGCTACAAAAACCATTTTTGCTGGTGTAAACCAAACAATAATGATGGCACTTTCTATGGTGGTAATTGCAGGTATGATTGCTGCTGGTGGCCTAGGCGAAAAAGTGTTAGAAGGAATCAACAACCTCGATATTGGATTAGGCTTCGAAAGTGGCTTTGCAGTTGTTATCCTTGCTATTATTCTCGATAGAATAACCCAGGCCTTTAGCGAAAAAGGCAATAACGAAAGATTAGATAAAGTGAAATCAATGTTTAGTAATAACAAGTAAAATTTAAAGAAATGAAAGTAAAATTATTATTTGTTGCAGCGCTCGCACTAGTTATTAGTAGCTGCAACTCTTCCCAGAAAAAAGGTGAAGAAGAAGCCAAAGTTGTTAAAATGGCCTATGTAGATGGATGGGCTTCAGGTGTTGCTATGACACATGTTGCCGAAGTTATTTTGGAACAAAATGGCTATGAAGTAGAAACAAATGCAGCAGCGGTAGATTTAATTTATGCATCGATGGCTCAAGGCGATATAGATGTATTTATGGAATCCTGGTTGCCTGTTACCCATGGTGCTAAAGTGGATAAGTTTACTGATGATGAAATCGTTAGTTTAAATGTCAACACAGACAAAGCACTTCTTGGATTAGTTGTGCCTCAGTATGTTGACATTAATTCCATAGAGGAATTAAATGCCAATGCTGATATGTTTGACGGAAAAATTATTGGTATTGAAAAAGGTGCTGGTATTACAGGCATGACTAATAAAGCTATTGAAGAATATGATTTAACAAACATGGAACAGTTAAATTCTTCAGGTATTGCTATGTTAAGTGAATTGACAAAAGCGATTAACGAAGAGAGCCCGATAGTAGTTGCTCTTTGGGCTCCTCACTGGGCCTTTGGTCGTTTCGATCTTAAATTTTTAGATGATCCTAAAAAAGTATATGGTGAGGCAGAGCGT
>NZ_DATFKB010000038.1:0-2024 GCF_035268865.1 Salinivirga sp.
ACAGGAAGAACCGGAAAGCAGACGGGAATGGATTTTACCATTGCTGAAACATTATTGCAAAGGACTGAAACGCCAACAAAACTATAAAGTATGGCAAGATGGCAATCACCCGGAACTGATTTACAGCAATAAATTTTTCTATGAAAAGTTGGAATATATCCATCAAAATCCGGTGGAAAATATGTTGGTAAAAGAGCCGTGGGAATATTTTTTCAGTTCTGCGAGAAATTATGCTAATTTGCCGTATGCAATTGAGGTTGTGATAGAAACGCAAAAGTTGATTACTTATAATTAACTGTTGCTTAAAAACAGACCTTCAATTATGATCGCGCGGAAATGTTTTCCGTGCACGATGTGTCTTTGAATATTTAGTTATCTTGTAGTTTTGACGTAGGTAGCGCGCACGGATTGCAAATCCGCGCGATCGGGGGGTCCTTAGTGGTTAAAAAAGATCAACCACGGAGGACACAAAGAGCACGGAGAAACGCGAAGAAGGATATTGTCTCTGTGTTCCCCGTGGCAAGGCGGTGAGTAATAGCACGCAACTGGCAGAATTCCGGCTTTGCTCGCAGATGTTTATTTGTTCCTGGTGTGCTTAGTGGTTAAAAATGGCATACCACGTTTAATACAAAGCACGCGAAAGGAAGCACTTTGTATTCTATGCTGGTTGCTTTGGTATCCAATGCTATTTCGTTATTTTTATGTAGTTTTGGTATTTTTAAATGGCAATCCAAATGACGAAACATAGCTACCACAAAATAAGTTTGATACCTCAAATAGTTGTATTCTTTGCAGGATTTAGTTTCCTGGTTTTTGAGATCAGTTGGAACCGTATTTTATCGCTCTATTTGGGCTCTACGGTTTTTGCTTCTACGCTAGTGCTGGCCACTTTCATGGGTGGACTTGGTTTTGGCGGCATGTTTTGGGGGCGATATATTAACAGGCTTAAACCCAATAAACATTTGCTCGCTGCCCTCTTTGGTATTATCGGATTACTCGGGGTGGTCAACTATGTGCTTTTCAGCTTTGGACTGCCCGGGCTTTATGAAACCATGGCCGGTACCGGTGTAGTTTTGCGTGAAAGTATTGTCTACCTCGTGGCATTTATTATGCTTATTGTTTCGGCGTTTTTTATGGGTGGTATTTTGCCGACAATTGCCAAAATACTGATTCGCGGTAATGACCAGATTAAGCATCATATGGGCCACATTTACGGTCTTGAAACCCTTGGAAGTACATTGGGTGGTTTGATCACCGGTTTTGTTTTTCTGGGACAGTTAGGCCAGCTAGAAACGGTTGCTGCCGGTACATTTGTGATGTTAATGCTTGCCTTTGTGGCCTGGCGTTTTATGCCATTACCTGGTGTCGATGAGGCGTCTGTGCCAGATAGGGAGGCTAAAAAGAAAAAGCCTGCAGCCGATTGGCGTAGGCCGGCTTTAATGCTCACTTTCATGTGTGGTTTAGCGGTTATTGCCCTGCAGGTGATATGGGTGCGCATGCTAAAGGTTTACCTTACCAATACCAGTTATACGTTTTCTCTTATCGCCTCGCTGGTAATTGCAGGATTGTTTGCAGGCAGCTGGTATTACAAATCGGGCAGGAATAAAGTGGCAGCTCCGGGCAAGCGCATTACGCTTTTGTATATTTTATTGGCTGCACTGAGTGTTTTTGGCCTTATCGTGCTGTTAAATTTGCCCGAAGCGATGCTTTTCCCTTTGCATGATGTTTTTAATACACATTTTACCCGCTTGCTGATTATTCCTGTGGTTGTTTCCATTATTGTGATACTGCCCGTGGCAGCCGTATCTGGTTATGCTTTTCCTTTTGCTGTTGATTTATATACCCAATCATACCAAAATGTGGGCAGGAATGTGGGCCGCATCATGCTGGCCAATGCGTTGGGGTCTTTTGTTGGACCGCTAATTGCTGCATTTTTATTTATCCCGCTGGCAGGTACGGGCAGGAGTATTTTGCTGGTGGCCATATTGCTTTTTTTAGCCCTTGTGTTTACCCTGCGCCATTTG
>NZ_DATFKB010000039.1:0-6569 GCF_035268865.1 Salinivirga sp.
GTTCTTCGTCACTTTTGGTGGTATTGATCAACTGGAATCCATCAGCACCCGCTTTCGCAGTAATATGAAGCCGGCTCGGCCATACATTTGGCGCTTGATATTTTCAATCGGTTTACCTGTCCTTCCACCTGACCATTACTCTATTCCAGAGATACCGCCGCTTTAACCGCATCGTAGTCTTGTTGTAATCCTTTAGCAAAGTTTTTCAGGGAAGGAATGCCACTCTCTAGTACTTTACTGATCCAGGGATTTAATCTTTTCTTCTTGTTGAGCTTATCAGTCATTTCCTTGAATTTCCTGGCCAGTTGACTAGCTTTGTTAGCCTGTGGGCACCGTTTGTAAAATGCTCTTAAATAATTCTGGGTTTCTTCATTCTGATCTTCGAAAGGTTTACTCAATAGTAAACTTACTTTTCGGGCTGACCATGTTCTGATCATCAAAGGAGGAGGAAGGTTTTCGGAATTAGATTCTTTAGGAAATTTGGATACCAGGCGGTAGACACTTTGCGAAGAACCGGTAAATCCCTGCTTTTTGATCTGACGCCATAACTCTTTGTGATTGGTTTGGCCCTCACTCCATCTCTTTCTTAAGTACGGCTCAAAAGGTAAGGCTAAAGATGTTTTAGTAGGCGATATAGCTTTTTGCGGATATTGCTCATACTTCAAATATTTTTTGATGGTTTGACGATGAAGACCTGTTTGACGATGAATTGATCTGAATGGTCGCCGTAGCTTATGTTAGGCTCTGTTACATCTTAAATGGCCATTCAGATTGAAGTAATCTGGATTCCTTCAACTTCCTGAAAATGCTTATCGCTAGTTAACAGTGGTAGGCCTGTTTCTTTAGCTATTGCAGCAATCCAAATATCGTTTTCGGGGATAGGTTTCCCTTTTTGCCGTAATTGGTCTTTGATCTCACCATATTTTTCGGCCGTCTTCTCCGTTACTTCCAAAAGGTTGACACGCCTTTTGAGTTGTTCTATCTCTATAGTTCTTTTGGGAGTTTGATTAGATTTATTGGCTCCATAGTAGAGTTCGCCCAAAACAATAACTGGAATGTAAATGGTTCTTAGCTGACTAACTCTTTCAATCGTCTCTGTATCATTTCTGAAAATGTTTATCACGATATTAGAATCAAGTATATAATCACCATTCATCTTTATCTATTTTTCTTGATTCTTCCACCGCTTCCTCATATGCAGATGCTTCTTCATCTGTGATCACCCCCGCTAATTCTAAAATTCTGGGTGGCTCATTAGTACTCTTCCCTTCCTCATCTGAACCAGCAGTATTATTCTCACGAATGCCGCGTAAAACTTCTTCCACAATTTTAAGCCGCTCTGCCAAACTGAATTTATTAATTAGCGCTATTAATTCATTCGTCGATACCATGATTAAGGTCTTTTCTACAAGTTAACGAATTTCCCAGTCATTCCGTTTCATTTATTGATTTTCAATAGAGCCTAACGCCCAGCGTAGCTGCCTGAGGCTGACGACGCAGGAGACAGACATGGTTAGCTACACTGTGTTGTACAAAACCTAAAGGTAACTGAAGCGAGTGCCTAAGCAGCCGTTTCGTTACCTTTAGTCTTATTTCATATACTAAACATTAAGATGATGAAAAAAAACGATAATTGAAAGGGCCTGTGCTCAAGTCCCAGCATTTAATGCTACCTACCAGCAATTATTAACCAACATCCGACTGAACGGACGCTCAGAGAGTACGCTGAGTAACTATGGGCGCTGCCTGGCTAAGATGGCCCTCTACTTTCAGTGTTGCCCCACCACACTACCCGATGAGCAGATTAATGAGTATTTGCTGCTACTACGCGACACCCAGTCACCTTCCTATTCTTACTTCAAACATACCGTATATGGCCTGCGCATGGCTTTTCGCAGTGGAAGCGCAGTAAATCAAAAGGTAAATACCTCTTTAACCGAGCAGCCATTCAAAAAAGCCCGACAGGTCATCAACTACATCGGCAGGTATTCTCACAGCATTGCCATTGGAAACCACCGTATTAAAAATATCGAAGGCGACAAGGTGGCTTTCTCCTATAAAAACTACCGGAAAAATGGGCAGAAAGAGAAGATGCAGCTCTCTCAATGGGACTTCATCTGCCGGTTTGCCAGGCATATTGTTCCGCATCGCTTTGTGCGCATCAGACATTATGGGATACTCAGCAACCGCAATAAAGGGCAGGCCCTAATGGCCGCCAGAATCGCACTCGATGCCAAAGCTCCGCCACCACCTGAACTGACAAAGACTGCATTTAATCCTTTGCTACCCCAACACTACTGTGCTTGTTGTAAAACTACTACCACGCACTTGCTGCTAGAGATATTACCTCCCGCAAGGGCCGGACCTTTGGCAGAAACGCTAAGAAAATTAAGTCAAAATAGATGGTAGGTAAGTGCTCGCATTTTGCCCTGGCGATGCTTTGTCTAAACAACTGAAAATAGCTCCGAAAAGCAGGATAGACCAGGCTTTTTCTGCCCTTTTTTACTTAATACACCCCTCAGCAAATTTAAAAACTGATCAGCTCGCTAAAATGAAAGGGCTTTTAGGGATAAACAAACCCGCTTCAAACACAAAAATCACTATTCTTTGCCCATAGTACCCCCTTCCAATACCTGGCTCCGGTTTCGTACAACACCAGAGCGTAAAGTCTCGGCTTGCAGCCGACTTTCGCTCTTAGTTATTGTAGCCAGTTTTTCCCGGTATTTTTTCTCCAATGCACTCGCAAAAGCCACTTTGTCTTTACGTAGTAATTCCATTGCCTTTCCATTTACAATGGTCGGATGCACATCCCTGAGATAATTATCACTCCATATTGCAAACTCTACAAGCATGGGAGTCAGAGCCAACCCCTTATCAGTCAAGAGGTAAAGGTTCGTCTTTTTATTATTAGGTCGTTTTGTTTTTATGATGATGCCCAATTCTTCGAGTAGTTTGAGTTTGGTCGAAAGAATATTGGTCGCAATAGCTTCTTCACTTTCCGTAAAATCCTTAAAGGTCTCCTTGCCTTCTATTAGCATCTGCTTTACGATGACCAACATCCACTTATCGCCTAAAACATCGAGGGCTGAAGTAAACGGACAATTGCAGCGAAATTTATGTTTCATGTTAAGTCTATGTTAATTTTTACTTGCAAAATGCAATTTATCTTATTTTTTACTTGCAAAACAAAAGTTATTTGTATAGTTTTGCTTGCAAATAAAAAGTAATTAATTCTTAATCATGAAGCAAGTTTTTTCAATCCTATTATTTGCAGGCTTAATCGCAGCTTGTAATTCGACGAAACCGGCAAGCGATGATATTCAACAATCTAAAAATTCAACAATGAGTAAAAAAGAAACTGTAGGCACTTTTTTAGGTGCTGTAATGAAAGGGGACACCACCACCATGCGTGAACTGGCAAATGCCGATTACATCCAGCACAATCCATTTATCCCAACAGGTTTAGAGCCATTTATTCAAATGCTTCCTGTTTTACAAGAAAATGGAACAACTGCTGAAAATATCCGAATGTTCCAGGATGGCAATTATGTATTCATGCACAACATTTGGAGAAATGCCAAGCCGTTTGGTGCCGATGAGATGGTATCGTTCGATATTATTCGATTGGATGATAACGGTAAAGTAGCCGAACATTGGGATGCCATGACTCCATTGGTAAAAGAAACTGCGAGTGGAAGGACACAGACAGACGGACCAACAACGCCAACAGGTTTAGATAAAACGGATGCCAATAAGAAATTGGCAAAAGCAATGGTTGAAGATATTCTGATGGGCAAAAATCCACAGAACATTACCGACTACATAAGTAACGAACAATACGACCAACACAATCCTGGTATCAAGGATGGATTGGCAGGAATCGTAGAAGCAGTTGAATATCTCACTTCGCAAAACAATATGTTCCAATACACCAAAATTCACAAAGTATTGGGCGAAGGAAACTTTGTGCTTACTGTGAGCGAAGGGCAATGGAACGGGACGACCAATGTTTTCTATGATTTACTCCGCTTTGAGAATGGAAAAGCTGTGGAGCATTGGGATGTTATTCAGCCTATCCCTACCGAAAACTTAGCGAATAATAACGGAATGTTTAACTTTTAAAAATGAAAATCATAAATATCAAAATAGTATTCTCACTCTTTTTAGCAATGACTTTTTTAGCATCATGCGATGATGATGAACAAATGACTCCTGAATTAAGTCAAAGGGAAAAAATAGCCTCTTTTTTTGAAGCTATCAATACTCGAGATGTGGCTATCATAGAGGAGTTGGTAACGGAAGATTACATACAGCACAATCCATTTATACCTACAGGCAGAGACCCTTTCATTGGTCTTTTGACAACGGTATTGGAGGATAATGGGACAAGGGTCGAAAATATCCGAATACTTGAAGAGGGCAATTTTGTCGCTATTCATAATCTATGGATTAACGCTGCACCTTTTGGAGCAGATACAGTAGTGAGTTTTGACATATTACGGTTTGATGAAAACGGGAAAATTACAGAACACTGGGATGCCATTCAACCTTGGGTAAGCCAAACGGCAAACGGTAATACCATGGTTGATGGACCAACCAATATTACTAATTTGGATGAAACAGCCGCTAATAAAGCGTTGGCTGTATCGATAATAGAAGATGTATTAATGGGGCAAAACCCAAATAACATTGTCAATTATATCGCTGAAGATTACATCCAGCACAATCCGGGCATTGACAATGGTTTGGTGGGTATTCAAGCGGCTGTGGATTATCTAATTTCTATCAACAATATGTTCCAATACAACACGATTCACAAAGTGATAGGTGAAGGAAACTTTGTTTTAACCGTAAGTGAAGGAACATGGAATGGCACTTCAAATGCCTTTTACGATTTATTCCGTATGGAAAATGGTAAAGCGGTAGAACATTGGGATGTCATACAGCCTGTTCCAACAACTGGTTTAGCTAATGACAACGGAATGTTTGGTGGATTTTAAAAACTATAAAAATCAATACAATGACTGAAATACCATTCAATAATTTAAAATAAATAAAAAATGAAAAATATAATTATAACAGGAAGCAGTAGCGGATTTGGTTTAAAAGCTGCCAAAGATTTTGCCGATAAAGGCAATCAAGTATTCGCCACAATGCGTAACCCTGACGGTAAGAATGCTGAAAAGAAGGCGGAATTGGAGGGACATTCTACTCACATCAAAGTCGTGGACATGGATGTGACGGACGAAGCTTCTATAAAAAATGCCATTGATGGCATCATCGCTGAGGTTGGAAATATTGACATTCTGATTAATAACGCAGGGATTATGTACTTGGGTATTACCGAAGCGTTTAGTGTGGAACAGGCTCGTTTTCAGATGGAAACCAATTATTTTGGAGCGATTAGAGTGATGCAAGCTGTTTTACCTTCTATGCGTAAAGCTGGTTCAGGTTTAATCATCAATACATCTTCGTTGGTGGGGCGTATGTCACCTCCATTTTTTGGCACCTATACTGCCACCAAACACGCTTTGGAAGGGTACTCACAAGCCTTGCGATACGAGGTTTCACCATTTGGTGTAGATGTGGTAATGGTAGAACCAGGACCTTTTGGAACAGGACTTTTGGCTTCTGGTCAAGCTCCTGCACATAATGATACCTTGGAATCTTATGGTGAATTGGCAGGAGTGCCTATTGCAATGGGCGAAAACTTTGCACAAATGTTGCAAAGTGAGGATGCCCCCGACCCACAATGGGTAGTGGATGCCTATTTGAAATTGGCAGAAATGCCATTTGGTGAGCGTCCTACAAGAACCGTAGTAGGAATTACTTGGGGCGTTGATGAAATTAACCAATTGACTCAACCAATTCAAGATAATGTTCTAAAGGAAATGCAGCTGGATTCTGTACTTGGCGGTGCTTCTGCCTAATCATTAACCATTTAATTTGTACATAAAATCACAAGGGTTTCGGCTCTTGTGATTTTTTTTGTTTTTCGTTTTCTAATTGGCTACAACGGGAATGCACACGCCGTGCGCAGCGACAGCAAGCATGGTCGTCGTGCATTTTGTTACTTGTGGTTTTTAAACATCAATCTTAGCAAAACTTAAGGTAGGCCTGTTACTAAATTATTCTTTGTCTTATTTGCCTTCGACTGATAACTGTTAAGTACCCTTCAAATCCTATCTTACCTTCTTGTATGAGTTGATGTAAGTATTCACCGGGTTCTCTTGGTTTAAATTCTTTCCATCTGAAGTAGATCACCCCAATAGGTGACATAGATTTCTTAAAAATCAGTTCCCCGAAATCACTGTCAAACGTGGTGATTATTCGTCCTTCATCAATTGACAATTGAATGACTTCTTTATCCTTAATTCCCACATTGGAGGCTCCAATATGCTTAAGTAGGTTGCCCAATTAAATCAAGCAATAATCTGCGTCTTTTTGGGGCGATTTCTTCGTTGCAAAAAGCCTTGGATAGCTAGACTATCCGCGATTTTTGCGCCTCGAACTAGCCCAAAAAAGCCAGCACCTTATTACAGACTCAATATGGGCAACCTACTTAATAT
>NZ_DATFKB010000040.1:0-6950 GCF_035268865.1 Salinivirga sp.
TGCGGGCCATATTGAGGCTCATTCGGGATGCGATAGGTTATAGTACTTACTACAGAGAAAACAGTTTTTGCAGAGATGAATCAAAATTATTGAGTGAATTAAGAGACCTGAAAGTTTTTCACGAAGATTTGACCATTTTGGCTGAAAAACATACGTCATCTGCAAATAATCAGCTTATTGAACAACTGCAGGAAACCATCATTGGTAAGAAAAAAAAGAAATATGACGAAGTAATGCACGATGAGTTATATAAAAAAATAGCAGTTGATGTGGAGGCAGCCAAAGAACGAGTAAGTATGTTTTTATTTCGCTATGAAGGGTTCAGCATCATGGCTCCGGGGATTAAACGGATTTACAAAAAAGGCCGGAAAGAGCTTGATGTAGTACGAAAAAAACCAAACACTGAAAACTACCACAACTTAAGAAAACGGGTTAAGTACTTAATGTATTTTATGCAAATCTTGAACCCACTTTACCCGCAATACTTTAAAACCATAGAAAAGGATCTTGATAATGCCTCGGATAAACTTGGACTTGACCACAATTTTGCAGAATTAGTTCTTTTTGTAGAAAAAATAGACAAGCGTGCTGCTACAAGCAAGGTGAAAAATGAATTCATTGAATTGATAGAAGGTTTAAGGCTTGAATTACAACAGGAAGCACTGCAACTGGTAGAGAATATTTATGTAGAGCCGGCTGCAGCTTTTACGAAAAGAGTAAAAGAATATTTTGATATTAATTATACTGTAAACTAAAATTTATAGCCATGGATACGCAAAAACTAGCTATGCAACAAAAGGTTATGGAATGCATGGAAGAAAATATGAAGGGTTGGAGCCACATATTGGAAATGCAGAAAGATTATGACCGTTTTGTGAAGAACATGAAAAAAATACAGGAATTACAGCCTGCAGTGCATAATGACACTGAGCCAATTGCAGTAAACATAAAAAATACACGCGAAAAGCTCATAGCACAATTGCTACCAGTTTTAAAAGTGCTCTCAGTTTATGCCCATGACAAAAAAATGAAAAAACTGGAGCAAAAAACCAAAACAGATCGCAAAGCCCTGAATAAACTTAGTGCGGGTAAACTGGAGAAGGAGGCTCTCACTATTTGGAAAGCCATTAATAAGCATCAGAACACCAATGTTGAGGAAAAAAAGAGTACTGAACCTGAAAAATATGGTTTGTCGCAAAAAATGATCGATAGTTTGTATGAAACTATTGTGCAATATAAAAACCTGCGTCAAAACTATAAAGAAGAGCGAAAAGCTCAAAAAAAAGCAATTGAATCAACCCAGGACCTTATCAGGGCCAATAATAAACTATTGAAAAATCGCATTGATAAATTCATTTTTCTTTTTGAGCAAAGTCAACCAGATTTTTTTAATGCTTATGCCATGGCACGCAAGAATAAACCTATGCCGGCAAAACCACCCAAGAAAAGCAGCAATGGTCAAACAAAAAATAAACAAACTAAAAAAACAACCGATAAGAAATAGTTTGTTTTTCGAAAACATTTTCTAACTTTGCAGCCTCAAAGTAATCTCTGGCACGTTAAACTGCTACATTGCTTTTAAAATTTTAACTATAAAAGCTTTAGGAAAATGGATTTAATGAAAGTTGTAGATGAGCATTTTAAGGAAGAGCGAAAACTTCCTGAATTTAAAGTAGGTGATACTGTAACTGTTCACTACAAAATTAAAGAGGGAAACAAAGAGCGTATCCAGAATTTCCGCGGAGTAGTATTGCAGCGTCGTGGAACAGGAATTAACGAAACCTTTACTGTGCGCAAAATGGCAAGCGGTGTTGGTGTAGAAAGAATTTTTCCGGTAAACTCTCCTTTCGTGGAGCAGGTCGATATTAACAAAAGAGGTAAAGTTCGCCGTGCACGTATCTTTTACTTCAGAAACCTTACCGGTAAAAGTGCACGTATTAAAGAAAAAATTTATACAAAATCATAACCACGGTTTTGTTACGATATCAGGACGTCTCCACCGGATGACGTCCTTTTTTTGTGCTTTTTTTCAATACTTTTGTGTGCTTTAACAAGAAACATTAAATTTGGTCTGATAAATAAGGAGCTTGATGCCAATGGGCCAATAATGAAGCAATCGTAAGTTCACATTAAATACATCAGGGGCCAGGTTCCGACTACTTAAATTAAAAACTATTTAGGGATGAAATTGATCAAATTCCTGCTTATTGCAACATTCGCAACCTTATCCTTTTCACAGTCAACTGCACAGCCTGCTGCAACCAAAACAGTAACTTATAATTTATGTTACCCTGACAATGTCCACCCGCTCAACAATGCATTGCTTACAAACTTGATGAGTGCACTGCCAAGGGTGAATGATAAACCATGTATCACTTTTGAAGCAACTTTTTCATTTAAATACCGGGTGGCAGGATCAAACTTCAGAACCGAAATTTTTTGCGATAGAGTTCAGCTGGCCCATCCCTTAACTTTTCAGCGGTTCGACCTCTCAGATAAAATTTTTCCCGTTACCGCTAAAGTAGATGTTAAAATCGATGAGCAGACAAAATCATTTGAACATCAGCTTAAAGCAGGAGCCAAAATGGGCGATATGCTAACACCTGATCAGCCGCAGAAATTTAAAATTGAAATTGTATCTGTTCAAACCGGGCAGGAAGTGTTAAGCCGCATAGTGGAAAAACAGCAGCATATTTCAGCATATTACACAGCCGACACACAGATAAAACTTGCTTTTGAAGAACTAAGCACAATTAATCCTGACAGCCTTGAAATGCTGGATCAGTATCTCGAAATTACACGAAAGAATTTCGCAATTGTTGATCGTATAAAGAAAAAAGAGCTTTACAAACACCTGAATTTGGGCGAAAACGACCCGTTAAATGTTTATGACCGCACCAACGAACTCCACAAGGCCAATTTTGAGGCAAAAAATGCTTTGCTCGAACAAACCAGTAACCTGGGTGAGGAATACCTCAGATTGGGATTAGAGTCTCTCAACCAAAAAGACACAGCAACTGCTCTTGAGTACTTTAATACTGCTATTGAGGTCGATTCTATGCTTGCCGGCCCTTATGTAGAAAAAGCTAAAATTGATTTTAACCGTGGTAAGTTGGTCGAAATTATTGACCAAATCCGATTCATCAGTGCGCATACCACTCATCATAGTGGTAACAGAGAAGATATGGTGGAGATGATTAAGTATATTGAAAGTCAACTTATAGACCAGGCTGAAGCACAAAACAAGCAAGAACATTACCATGAAGCACTCACATTAATGGACTCTGCGGAACATATTTGCAATAGTATACAGGTAGTGGTTTGTTCAGATATGATTAATGTAGCCCGTTCCCACAGTTGGAGAGGCTTATTAAATCAACACATTATTAATTGGTTCGATATTATATCGAGAACACAATACAGTGAATTACCCAATGTAGTTGAAGAAACTTTTCAGTTTCGCAAAGATCATAATAAGTGGTTAACCACCAATGAATTGTTGTATACAAACATGAAAATAGTCCAGGATACACTTATTTCAGTTGCTACCAAACATGAGGACGACGATCCGGAAAAGGCGCTGGAGGCATTGTACGCAGCAAGAGAAATTTGTAATGCCTATGTGGAAATTCCATGTGCCGAAAATCTTGATGAGCGATTTAAGGTGGCATTTCAGAAGTCTTATAAGAAAATGTTAAATGAAGCCGAAGCGGCACTTCAAGACAGCCTGCCCAATCGGGCCGATACCATTCAAACGAAAGCTATGCGCTATATAAAGGCACAAAAACTCCAACCAACCCAAAAACACCGCGAAATAATTGACCGCATAGCTCAGCAGCGTTACGCTTTATTAATTGAGGAATTAAGAAACGTGAAGTTGGCCGACAAAAAATCCATTACCCTGCTAGATTCTGCCTTAACTATTCGCAAGAAAAATGGCATTGATGAGGCCCGCGATGAGAATTTTCAGCGTACCCGGTTGTTGACCGATTATGTGACCTCCCTTGCAGAAAAAGCTGAACGTATGTTGCGTGCAGAGCAGATAGTAATTGCCACAGAACTTGTTCAGGAAATAGATTGGGTTTTAAACAGGTTTAATTTTGTTTTGAATGATTCGCAACAGGATTTTGTAAATAAATTACGTGAGAAAATCGGTCGACAGGCTTGCTACAAGCGCCACAAAAAATTAAGCATCTATACCATAGCAGCAGAGAAATTCATGGTCCGTAAAGATTACCCACACGCACAGGAAAGTTTCGAAAAAGCTTTGACGCTTATTAAAAACAATCCGGGCTGTGGTTTTAATGCTGAAAAACTGAAGCAGGAACTTAAAAGAATAGCCGATGCTGCTGCATATCAGCGCCATGTTAAAGTATTCAGAGATTCTGCGGTTAATAATAATTTTGAAAGTGCAATTGCTGAATATGATGTAATAAAGAATAAATTCAATGACTCTTTATTAAAACCCTTTGATTTGGAATTCCAAACCCTTGCTAATGCTGCTCAAGAAACTAATTACTTACCTTTTATGCATCATGCAGCTAAAGTTTTAGCTGAAAGAGGGCAACCAAATGAAAGCTTTGGATTAATTACAGTTTTGTATAAAAGCGATTTTGATTATCAATTGTCAAAGCCAGCGCAGGAAGCGTTGGGTGCAAGTTTAGCAAAAGAGTTTTATATTAAAGACCCATCAGATGAATCGGCCCAATTATATGAAGGCTACGTGATAGATAAGAAATGGAGTAAACCCTTTAAAAAAGCGTTTAAACGTCAATGGAAAATAATGCAAACCGCCACAGAAACAGATTAATAATTGTTATTTTATTAATATTTACAGCTGCAAGCACAAACGCACAGAAACAAAATTTAGAAAAAAACGATACAAGTACTGCCAGTCTTTATTCACACATCAATTATACTTTTTCGGTAAATACATCGAGAATACTGCAAACCAATGATACATTACCCAATTTCGGTTATGATTATGGGTTAGGTGGTGGACTGGAAAATGAGTTTTTTTTCAACCAAAAAATGTCTGGCCTTGCAGGATTGAACCTCAATTTTTATCGGTCATCAATGAAAAGTAGTGCCAATATGTACAGAGTATTGGCTTTTAATGTAAGGGCTGCCGGCAAGTATTATATTACACATCGAATGGCGGCATATTTGGGGTTAAGCAGTTTTTATACAGTAACCCAGCAACTTAAAACTTCTTATCTCGATGAAAAGTGGAAAAACGAAGATTTTATGGATAAATTCCAATTCGGGGGAATTGCAGGTTTTGACTTTTATCTCTACGACTGGAGCACAATAAGAACTACTCTTTCTCTTCATCAGCAGTCCGTTGCATTTGAATTGGCTTTAATAATCACACCGGATTATTTATAAAACCTTCATCAAAAATACTTCGAATCAACACTGGTTTTGAACGAGCAATTTCAATGCTACCTTTGTTATATGCCATATCTGTGTTAAATGGCTGTTAAGTTAGGTATAAGCTCATTGTTCTTTATAAATAATTGTGAAATTTACGGGTTATTCAATAATTGTTGTAAATTTGATTGGAACCGTAAAAAAATCTAAAATGAAGTTAAGAACTCTATTGTTATCCCTGTTATTTATTATCGCATCCCAAGGTTTTTCACAAGAAGAAAAAAAAGTTACCGATGATTACAGCCGAAGTGCAGTTACAGTTAAAATGTTAGACTACAAAACCGGTAAGCACCGGGAAAAACTGGAGGAAATATTTGTTAATCTTACTGTTCCCGGAAAATTTGACAATAATAATTTACCAGATAAAGTTGTTGAAACACCCCTTGCTGAAGGGGCCCCGCGCAAAGAGCGAATAAATGCCATAATAAATCAATTGGAAGCGGAAAAAGCTGCTAACGATATTATTGCAAAATGGTTTAACAGGCAGGAAGATGGCCGTATGAACATGGAATTGATCCATAAAAGGGGGCTTTATAACGCCGTTGATGCCGATGTGAAAAAAGCTGAAGCTTCAAAACGTGGTAAAGCAATGCTCATGGATATGGGTATGAAATTATTAGGCAAATCTTACATCATTGTGGTTGATTACGCTAAAATCAGAAATCATAAAGAACTCGACATCGATGATCGCCATGGGTGGCGTACACCGCTTGATGTTTTTCTTTTCAGGGTAAAATACAACAGCGACGTGCAGGCAAAGCTCTTTGATGAAATGTGGATTTATAGCGACGATGATCCGGAAACCGCCAAAGCCAAGAAGGAAAAATTTGACAATCATACATTCCAGGTAGAATACGTGATGACCACAAGCAACCCAACTCCGGTACAGCGCATGCAGTATAATTCAGATACTCAGCTTGGTAAGCTTTTACCGCAGAAGTCTGATGAGGAGCTTTTTAAAGAGCTTGTGGCCAAAGGGTATCAACGTGCTTTTTTCCTTTTGGAAAAAGACCATGAAGATTTTCGTGTAAAAATGCCGCTATATGAAGACAGGCCCTTAAAAGCCAAAATTGGGAAAAAGGAAGGGCTGAAAGTAGACCAAAGGTACTTTGTTTACGAATATGAATACAATGCAAAAACAGATAAAGCAGAACCAAATCGTAAAGGTGTTGTAAGGGCCAAGAATGTGGTGGATAACCGTCAGGTGGCTACTGGTGAAACACCCACATCCCGGTTTTATCAGATTAGTGGTGGCCGTTTAAGAAAAGGTATGCTCCTGCAGCAAAAATCAGATTGGGGTATAGGTATTCAAGGACGCTTCGGAATTGGTAATATGGGCGGTGGTGGCGTAAAAGCCTCTCTCAATACTGCCCGATATATTGGTATTTCACAATTAAAAATTTATGGTTACCTGGCTGTTGATGCCAAATCTTATGAAGTTTCTGATGAGTATTTAACAGGTTCTTTTAATCCTGTAGAATACGATTTTAGTTTTATGCGTTTTGGCGGTGGTTTGG
>NZ_DATFKB010000041.1:0-2932 GCF_035268865.1 Salinivirga sp.
TAAGCATCGCCTCTGGCCGAATTATAATTCTCCAGCAAATCTTTTATACGCTCATGTACCTTTCTGGTATATTTATGGTCATGCTCAAACTCGCCATAATTAAATTCATAACTAATTTTACCAACTGGTTCTTTTTCTAGAAAAGAAAAATCTATTCCTTCTATATCAGGAAAAAGCTCAACCGTAAACTGAAACAACCAAATTCCCAGTTCATTCTGTCTTACATCTGTATTAAATTCAATCATTTTAGTAACATAAAACTCCCGTGTAAACTTTATTTCATAGTCACGGTTAAGCTCAAGTATAAAAGCAAAGTTGCCCGTTATATCGGTAGTTTCTAACTTAAGCAATGTATTATTAGCATATATTTCCACATTGGCATTTGGTAAGGGTCTTAGGCCATCTTTCACACTACCTTTGACCTCCACATAACCAAGCATATCCTGTGTAAACGCCGGCTTCAGCGTCATACAAAGTAGAAATATGATCAATAATAATCGATTCATGTTTTATATTTGGTATTATACAACCATCAAATCTTGTGCAAAACAATAAAATTAATAAATTCACAGCCTTAATAACCGATTCATAAAAAATTTATTAAAACTTACTTCATGTACAGATTCCTTTTTCCTGTAATCATATTGGTAATCAGCACCTTCAACAACCTCGATGCACAAGTTGTAAATATTGAAAAACAGCGCACAGACAAAAACAAAGCATTTTACGGAAACCTTCAGGCAAGTTTACAATATGAGAACAGTAAAAAAGTTATTTGGCAAAACACCGTAAGTAGTGATTTATATCTCCGTACGGGGCGGCATTATTTGATGTCATTTACCAGTTGGGATTACATAAGTGCCGGAAAAGAGAATCTGCAGGATAAGGGATATGAACATTTAAGGTATAACTATTTTATAGATTCAATTTTTGCATTGGAGGCCTTCGGTCAATATCAATTCAATGATTTACGAAAAATTAAATACAGGTCACTCGGTGGTCTGGGATTAAGATTAAATATTATTGCAGGCGATTCTTTAAAATGGTTTACAGGCTTATCGGCCATGTATGAACAAAGACAATTTACCTACAATGCTGCAGGGCAATACCATTGGCGGATCAACCTGTATACAAATCTGCTATGGAATATCTCTGAAGCTGCCAAACTCTCAGGCATCGTTTATTTTCAGCCATCTGTGCAAGACTTTTCTAACCACAATATTGCCGGTGAGGCACAAATTCAAATACGCCTGATTCATAAATTAAGTTTGGTAGTAAATACTACTTTAACCTATGAAACTCAACCACCAAAAGATGTAACAAACTTTTATTCGGTGGTGCGCAATGGCATTAAATGGGAATTTTAATAATTATTCATCGTCGGCCATTCCACTAAACAGCGCAAGCCCTCCCGTAGAGGTTTCCTTGTAAATATTGGGTAAATCATGACCGGTTTGCTTCATTGTTTGTACTATTTTATCGAAACTAATGCGGTGTCGTCCGTCATTTAGCATAGCAAAAGCATTATGATTAAGTGCACGGGCTGCAGCAAATGCATTACGCTCAATACATGGAATTTGTACAAGACCTCCTACAGGGTCGCATGTTAATCCAAGATGATGCTCAAGCCCCATTTCAGCGCTATTTTCCACCTGAAAAATTGTGCCGCCAAAGAGTTGGGTTGTGGCGGCCGAACCCATTGCGCAGGCAGTACCAATCTCTCCCTGGCAACCGACTTCGGCTCCCGAGATAGAGGCATTCATCTTAACAACCGCGCCCACCAGGCCGGCTGTTGCCAGGGCACGTAAGATTTTAACCTCAGAAAAATTATGTTGTGACCTCAAATAATAAAGTACTGAGGGCATCACTCCTGCCGAACCACAAGTTGGCGCAGTTACAATTTTTCCTCCTGCCGCATTCTCTTCTGATACTGCAAGTGCATAAGCAAATACTTCTGCTCTTTTTCTCATTGATCCGATATAGGCTTTCGCTTTTATTAAATAGCTTGCTGCTTTGCGGGGCAACTTCAAATGACTGGGCAGCACACCCTCGTTCTCGAGTCCCCGTTCAACAGAGGCTACCATGATATCCCAAACCTTGCGCAAGTAATCCCAGATATCATCATCTTCATAGGCTTCTACAACTTCCCACAAGTGCAACCCATTTCTATTACAATACCGCAAAACTTCATCCATGTTTTTAAATGGATAAATATGAGATTCTTCCAGTTTTGTGTGTTCATCAACTATTGCTCCTCCGCCTATGCTGTATGCAGTCCATTCACTAAGCACATCGCCATTTTCATTAAATGCTTCAAAGCTCACAGCATTGGGGTGTCTCTTTTTAAATTCCTTTGGTTTCCATATAATTTCTAATGCACCTTCAGGAAATACAGATGCAATGGACACATCTGTAAGGTGACCTTTTCCGGTAGCCGCCAGGCTACCAAAAAGAGTGGCCCTGAATGTTTTTGCCTTTTGGTTTTGTTCAAAAAACTGTTTTGCAGCCTTCTTAGGTCCCATAGTATGACTACTGGAAGGGCCATTGCCAATGCGATAAATGCTTTTTATACTCTCCATAATCCGGTCTTTTTACAAATATCAAAAAATAAAAATCATTGTATGTCAAATCAACGTTATATTTTAAAGCAGGACTAATTATTCTTATGCTGCAAATAAACAATTAACGCCCTCAAAAAATCCATTACTGTTCAAATGCTGCTTAATCTCCTTTTTTATGTCATGATGTGGCATGTAAACCAAAATAAAAGCTTCATCTGGGTTGGGCAAATCATGATAGTGAATCAATTTTTCACCTATTTTCCGTCGCAAATTTATATCAATATACCCTTTGATCTGAATTTCATGTTCTTGCAGCATTTGAGCGCGTTTTCGAATCCGTCTGCTTGCTCCCCAGATATATACGTAGGGAT
>NZ_DATFKB010000042.1:0-64202 GCF_035268865.1 Salinivirga sp.
CAGATGTACATGGGCAACCTTGATGAATCGGGACAACCCGATGATATTAACAAGGTTACAACCAAAAGGTATGTTTTACCACCTGAAAAATATTACATACTTACGAGTGCATACGATTGTTTAGAGGACGCCTATACGCCTGTGCATAAAAACCAGACACTATTAACCAATCTACCATCATTAGCCAATGATGCCGGAGCTTTTATTTTAATGGAATCCGGCGGTAACGAAATCGACAGAGTGGAATACAATGAATCAATGCACCATGCGCTGTTGGATGATCCTGATGGGGTGTCACTGGAAAGGATTTCACCTTTATCGGCGTCAGACAACCCATCAAATTGGCACTCTGCAGCTGCTGATGCAGGGTTTGCTACGCCAACAAGAGAAAACTCTCAATATAATACAGAAAAAACTGACACAGACAATATTTCGCTCACCAATGAAACCCTAAGCCCCGACGGCGACGGCTACCAGGACTATCTAAAGATTAATTACCGCTTCGCTGAACCTGGCAACATACTTACGATTAGGATACTTAATCACCGTGGATTACTGGTACGCAATCTTTTAAACAATGAGTCGGTTTCGTCGGAGGGATTTGTTACATGGGATGGCACAGACGATAATGGCCAAAAGTTGCCTGTAGGCATTTACATTATTTACGCAGAATGGTTCGATGACACTGGTAACCAGGGTGAATCAAAACAAACCTGTGTAATTGCGGGTGGTTTGAAATAAAACGTCTAAAAATTTAAAAGGCACCTGACCAAAGCCAGGTGCCTTCGAGAGTGAACTCACCTAATTATTACCAAATATAAGCTCTTTGCTCCTCAGAGAGGAACATATAATCACCTTGTTTGGCGCCAAAGGCTTTGTGGAACTCCGGCATATTGCGAAGCGGTTCATTTACCCGGTTCCTGCCGAGGGAATGAACATCCACTTTGGTGAGCCTTACCTTCTCCTTATCGCGGATATTTTGAGCCCATACATGCGCATAGGCAAGGAAAAATCGTTGTAATGGGGTAAATCCTTCCATTTCCTTGCCATTTTTATATTGCTCTGTGTTTTTTAAAGCGGTTAAGGATATATTTAGCCCACCTAAATCGGCGATATTCTCACCCAGAGAGAGTTCGCCGTTGGCCATTATTGTATCAATTATATTCACATTATTATATTGCTCAACCAATTTTTGTGATCTTTCATTAAAACGTTCAGCATCATCTTTGGTCCACCAATCTGTCATATTACCATTTTTATCATAAAGGCGACCTTTATCATCGAAACCATGGGTCATTTCGTGTCCGATTACCATACCTATAGCACCATAATTCACGGCATCGTCGCCATTTTGGTAGAAAAACGGAGGCTGCAGAATTCCTGCAGGAAATACAATTTCATTATAAGCCGGGTTGTAATATGCATTAACCATTTGTGGTGGCATAAACCATTCAGACTTATCTACGGGTTTATTAATTTTGCCCAGCATATCTTTGTAGTTCCATTGGCGAGCCCGCATGATGTTTGCCAAATAATTATCGTCTTTGATGTCCAGTGTACTGTAATCTTTCCATTTGTCAGGATAACCCACTTTTACCTTTATGGTATTTAGTTTTTCAAGGGCAAGTGTTTTCGTGCTATCTCCCATCCAGGGAAGCACTTTAATACGCTCAGCAAGGGCAAGTTTTAAGTTTCCTACAAGTTTCTCCATGCGCTCTTTGGCCTCTGGCGGGAAGTATTTATTGACATAAACTTTTCCAATTGCTTCGCTAAGCACGCCATTTGTAGCGTTCAGTACTCGTTTCCATCGTGGTCTGATTTGCTCTTGACCACTCAGTGTTTTACCATAAAAGGCAAAATTCTGATTTACAAAATCTTTGCTTAAAAATGATGCATTTTTGTCGATCATGTGCCATTTAAGGTACCATTGCCAATCCTTAACATCCACATCAGCCAACATTTCATCCAGCTCCTCGAAAAAGCCTGGCATACCAACATTGATTTCTCCGGGTTCGGCTAACCCCACACTTTTGAAGTAGGTTTTCCAATCGAAGTTATCCATCAAGTCATCAACCTCGTTGAGTGGCATTTTATTGTAAGTAAGTTTTACATTTCTAAGCTGTTCCCTTGTAAGCGATGCTTTTGCTAAACGGGTTTCAATGGCCATAATTTTCTTAGCTGCCTTGCTGGCCTCATCAGAAGCGGCTCCTGCAAGTTCCAGCATTGTTCGAACATGAGCCAGATACTTTTCACGAATATTTTCGGCATCTTCTCCTTTATCGAAATAGTAACTTCTATCAGGCAAGCCAAGTCCGCTTTGCGACAACTGTGGTATTTGGAAATCAGAGTTCATCTTGTCCGGAGAACCATAAAAACCAAATAAGAAGCCCATGCCCTGTGTTTTGTATTCGGCCAGTAATGCTTGCATATCTTCGACTGAAGCAATCGATTCTATTTGCTCAAGATAGGGTTTGAGTGGTTCAGCTCCGGCCTTTTCGATGGCTGTAGTATCCATGCCGGTAGCAAACATATCTTCAATTTTACGTTCCACGGAACCTGCCTCTGCATTTGCCCCAGACATTTCTTCCACGATAGCCTTGAGTTTTTTCTCGTTTTTGTCGGCCAACTCTGTAAAAGCACCGTGACGAGATTTATCTGCAGGAATTGGATGCGACTTCATCCATCCGCCATTGGCATATTGGTTAAAATCTTCTACCGGACTTGCGGTCAGGTCCATATCTTCTTTTTTAATGGGTTTTTCTTCGCCGTTGTTGTTCATATCACATGATATAGTTATGCTGGTGATTAATAAAACAAGGGCAAAAATCATGATTTTTTTCATATCTAAAACCTTTTTAAATTATTTTTCGGGTTGTTTAAACTCTTAATGAATACGCAAAAAAGCCACCAAAAAATATAACTTACTGATTACTTTCAGGTTGAAAAACAGCAGGGAATTACCATAAGGTAAAATCAGGCAGAAATCCGTGCGTTTTCGAACACTGGGTGCACAGTATTACTTTAAAATTAGCACATGCTGCACCATACAGTTTTGGGAAAAGTAGCCAGAAACTCTATATTTGTTGTAAAGACAAAAACAATAAACACAAAAGCATAGTGGAACGTAATTTGCGAAATTCCAGGAGACTTAAAAAGACCAATATGTCAACCAATTTGCGCACCTGGATCGAAATAGATAAAAAAGCCTACTTACATAACCTGGAGTTTTTGAAAAGTATATTCAAAGACACAGATATTTCGTCAGTCGTAAAAGGTAATGCTTATGGTCATGGCATAGAACAAATCGTTCCACTTGCACAAAATGCGGGCATCAATTACTTTTCTGTGTTCTCATTGGAGGAGGCCTGCAGGGTACATAGCGTAAAAAACAAAGATGTACACTTAATGATTATGGGCTACATTCCCAACGATTCGTACGAGTGGGTTATAGAACATGACATTAGTTTTTTCATTTACGAACCAGGTGACCTGAACAAAGCAATTCTTGCTGCAAAGAAAGTAAAGAAAAAGGCTAACATACACCTGGAACTGGAAACAGGCATGAACCGTACCGGATTAGATGATGAAAATCTAAAAAAAGCCATTAAGCTTATAAAGGAAAACAGACGTTATGTGCACATAAAAGGCGCCTGCACACATTTTGCAGGAGCAGAGAGTATTGCTAACCACGTTAGGGTTAAAAGACAAATCATTAACTACAACAGGCAGCTTAACCAAATAAAAAAGCAGGGCTGCGAACCGGAAAAACTACATATGGCCTGCTCAGCAGCTGCTATTTCATACCCCAGAACAAGAAAAGACTTAATTCGTACGGGAATTCTTCAATATGGTTTTTGGCCAAGCTTTGAAACACGAATTGCCTTCATGCAAAAATATAAACATACAATTGACCCACTCAGACGGGTCTTAAGCTGGAAAAGCCGCGTAATGCACATCAAAACCGTTGAGCCCGGAGAATTTATAAGCTATGGCACAGCATTTTTTGCCAGTGAGAAAAAGAAAATAGCGGTGGTACCTGTTGGTTATGCAGATGGTTTCAATCGTTCGTTAAGCAACAATGGCCGGGTACTGATTCATGGAAAAATTGCATCAGTAATCGGACTGGTTAACATGAACATGCTTATAGCAGACGTTACGCATATTAATAATGTAAAACCTGGCGACGAAGTGGTTCTTATTGGCAAACAGAAAAACAACATCATCAGAGTATCTTCTTTTAGTGAATTTACCCAGCAGGTAAATTACGAACTACTTACAAGACTACCCGGAAGTATACCCCGAATAATTAAAAACTAACATTCAGATAACAAATAAGTAACGGATTTTGGCAACTTTTTTGCTGAAATTACGTCTAAATACTATATGTCTAACCAAAAAATCAGTATTTTACAAATCATGAATGAACTATTACAAGACAAAACAAATCAAAAAATTCTTGAATTACTGGAACAAAACAATGACATGACTCTTGGCGGTATAGTTAAAAATCTTGGCATTTCAGCAGAACGGGGACTTCAACACATGATTAGCCTTAAGCGTCAGGGACTTGTTAAAGTAGAAGATCACTCAAGATATGCACTCAACCTTTAGCGATCAATCTGCAAGGCACTAACTCCTATCCGGAAACTCTCCAAGTCAGGCTGAGCCTCAATTACGAGCCGCTTTCAGGAGTTTCCTAACCGCTTTATTTTCAAAAAATCCACAGGCAAATAAGGAATCGATCCTTCAGTGCATAGCAATTTTACGCCTCCGATAATGGTATTTACAATTTAAAAGCGCGGCCTTTCCATTGGTACCTGCGTCTGAAGCGGTTGTACAAACCTTTGAATACAACTATAGGAAACATTAACATTTGGGGTACATGGAGTATTACATTTAGGAGTACTGCCTGTTTGCTAACTATTGACACAAACACCCTCATTAACAGAACTGTTAATATAAAAAAGTATATTAAAAATAAATCTCCGCTCAGAAATACGAGAAGTGGACCTGGTACAATTATGACCACAAAAAAAGTTGCCAGGAGCCAATTGTTTCCGAAAAAAGCAGGTGCACTTCTGGCTACACCATTTAATGACTCCCTAAAGGTACGATACATACGACAACTAATTTCATTGTTACCGGGTAAGGTTTCCACTTTAAAATCCGCTGCTTTCATTTTGCGCATTATGGCAATGTCCTCGACAGGATCGATGCAGACTTGCTTGTGCCATTGATGATGCTTATAATTATCAGCATCAAAAACCATACATTGACCATTGGCTGCGGAGAGGGCCGGTCTGGAAGAAGCTCTAACCAAATTTAATGGCAACAAACTGAGCAATATCCAATTAATTAGAGGAACAATCAATAGTTCACCAAAAGTTTTGGTTACCTGTACAGGAAAAAACGATAAAAGATGAAGTTCATGTTTATGAAAATGCGCCACAACTTTTCGCACAAAACATCTACTAACACGCACATCGGCATCAAGATAAATGATAATTGAGCCATTCACATTTTTAGCTAATTGGTAGCATGCGTGATTTTTTCCACTCCAGCCATCAGGCACATCAATTCCTTTTATTACACTAAGAGCCGGGTTGCCCTTTTTTACTTCATCCAGATAAGCTCCTGTGCCATCAGATGAATTATCATCATACACAGTAATGCGAAATTCCCTGTAAGATTGCTGGTCGAGATCTTTTAATATTCTGGGTAAGTTATTCTCTTCATTTCTGGCAGGAATCAGAATATCAACCAATGGCTCACCTTCTAATCGCATATCTGTCAACTCCCTTTTAAAAATTAAATTTAACAGGGATACCAACAAGCGGATTACGGCAAATCCAATAACGATCCAGGCTCCTAAATTTATCCAGTCCATTTTTGTTGTTGTTTACTCTGCATATAAAAATCATTATAAGCCAGCTCAATATCACCTTCTCCATTGAATAATTCACCATAAACCCACAGTCCCGGTTTTCTGCGAGAGAAATAATCTGTTAGGGTAACTAACATTAGCACAGAAATACCAGAAGCATTATTTATAATCTTATCAATCCCTTTTTGAAATTTTATGTACTCAGCATGTTGAGATTGAATTACACCCTGCGGATACAATAAAACCATGTTTTTAGTTTCTCCTAATATAGAAGAGGTATATTCCAAAGACTCCATTACACTTCTATTACCCTTTTGCACGGAGTATGCCCCAACGTATCTGAAGGTAGGATGCCTTCGCAATTGTTCAAGTAACATCATCACATGAAACCGTTTTTTCCAGTAGCGTCTGTTTAGATTCAGCACCCAAAAACCATCCCACCAGGAGTGATGATTGGCTATTACTAATAGTGGTTTATCGACATCAATTTCAGGTAGAACGACATTAACCTGGTTAAAAGCCCTGCTAATGGCAATACGGGAATAAACACCGTAGAACCAACGATAAAAAGCCAGATGACGGGCTTTTATCATATCAGATAGTTTTTAAGATTAACGATAATAAAAAAAACAATTTGAGCTAAAAAAACAGCAGCAGCAACGGTGTAGCCTCTTGTAAATTTTAAAGGCACAAAAAGCATATGCATTACAAAAGCAATTATCCACCATGCTACATAATTATTGAAGGGGACAATTATAGCTTCCCAGGTCCACATACCGGTATAAATCGCAAATGGCTCAAGGGCTATATCAAAAATAAGCATCATAGTAGCAGCAGCCACCGGTACCAGCCACTTATTCTCGATTCTTTGCCTGGCTAATAAATTAGTTGCCAATACTAGCAGCAGCCAATTGATACCTATAAATAAAGGCGTTTCGAGAATCTTTATTCCAAGCACGTCTCCATAAGCGTAATCACCAAAAGGCCAGCCTGTATTCACACCTACAACTTCAATTCCATAGCCCAAAACATACACTAAAATGAATATGGATATGTGCCACCAATTTAAGTCTTTCCATACAGCCAAAAACAACACTACTAAACTAAAAAGAAGATTTAGTACGGTGAGGTCAACAAAAAAATCGCGGGTATAAGGAATCAAAAAACCCAAAACACCAATAAAATAAACCGATATAACTGTGCGTATAAGTTTGGCATTACTTACAGTAATATTTTTCAATAACTTTTTCATTTTTTCGACTTTTGGTTTTCGTTTTGAATATCATTACTTATAATTCCCGCTGAAGCAATGCACAAAGGAATTCCTCCTCCGGGATGCACACTTCCTCCCACAAAATGCAATCCCCCGAACCGGTTAACTCTGTTTGGATGACGCATAAAAGCTGAGAATCGACTATTGGAACTACTTCCGTAAATAGCGCCCCCGGCAGACGAGGTATTTTCTTCAATTGTAACCGGTGTTCCTATAGACTCGCTCACTATGTGTTTTTTGACATCTACATTAAGCATTCTGCTTAACTTTTTTATGATATTTGTTCGCAATTCAGCCATCACTTCTGCAGTGTATTGTCCCTTGTTTACCGGTGCGTTAATCATCACAAACCAATTTTCCATTTCTGCAGGTGCATCTCTTCCGGTAACCTTATTGCTTATAAAAATATACACAGTTGGATCATGATAAAGCTGCTTTTTACGAAAAAGATACCTAAACTCTTCTTTATAATTTTCTGCAAAAAAGATATTGTGCAGCTCCAGATTAGGGAAAGTACGGTTAACACCCCAATAAAAAATAACCGCTGAACTTGATTTTTCCATTACTCTAACGCGCAGAGGGATTTTCCTTGCCGGCATCAGGTGCTTATAAAAACCAGTAACATCCATATCACTGACAACCCTGTCTGCAAAAAAACTACTACCATTTACCCTAACCCCCCTAACCTTGTTTTTCTGAAACAACACCTCTTCAACCCTTGAATTAAAGTTGAAGTCAACTCCCAATTCGCGAGCATGATTCACAAGTTGTGTAATAATATCATACATACCTTTATCAGGAAAATAAGCCCCCTCGCTATGCTCAAGATGGGCAATCATATTCAGCGTAGCAGGGGCCCTGTAGGGATTGGACCCATTATAGGTACCATAGCGGTCAAACAGTTTTACCAAATACTTACTCTTAAAACTGCGCTTATTACGCTGATGCATGGAAAGCAACATATCTAATTTATGAAACTTTTTAGCTACTTTTTTACCTGCTTCAGACCTGAATGTCTCCCATCTGGCAAATGGTCTAAAAATAAACAGCCCGGCAGACAGGTCGTACATCTCTTTAACCTTATTAAAATAGTTATGCACCCGCCATGTAGGTTCTCCCACTTTTTCACAAGCTTCGGTAGCAAATCGATGAGGGTCAGCCCAGGCATTCAACACAATTCCATCCTCATAATGATATTTGCAAACATTATCTAGCTTATGATACTTAAGGTTAGTTTGAGACTGTGATTTCCCCATGGAAAACAGCTCTTCAACAAGTCCCGGAAGTGTAAATAAAGAAGGTCCTGTATCGAACCTAAAACCATCTTTTTTCAGCTCATTTAATTTGCCGCCAGGCTTATCGGCTTGCTCAAATACTGTTACATCGTGCCCTTGTGCAGCCAATCTGATGGCAGCAGCAATTCCACCTATTCCGGAACCTACTATGGCTATTTTTTGCTTCATGATCAGATGCTCTTTTATAGTGAGTCTTTCCAACAATATCCTGAAAATCAATTAATAATACTCAAGTTAAATATTAAAATAATGCGAAAAGCACTGAATCGTCTATATTTTTGTTTAACAGTCAAACAATATTTTCCTTTTCTTGTTGAACAATCAGATCAATTTGTTTAAAAAAACAACAAAAACATTATACAAATGCCAAATGCATTAATTATAGGAACAGGACTTGGAGGCTTAACAGCCGCACTCAGACTATCCAGAAGAGGATACAAAGTCCATATGGTTGAGCAATATCATCAGGCAGGTGGAAGACTTAATCAGCTTAAAAAAGATGGTTTTACTTTTGATATGGCTCCGTCGTTCTTCAGCATGAGTTATGAGTTTACTGAGTTCATAAACGATGCAGAAATCCCAATGCCATTTGAATTTATCGAGTTGGATCCACTTTATTCCGTAAATTTTCGCGACTCAGGTGAAACTTACAGAATTTACAAAAACCTCGACAAACTTGCCAATGAATTTAAGGCCGTAGAGCCTGATTTCAGGGAAAATATTGAGAAATACCTCAATTCAGCAGGAAAATTTTTTCACGATAGCACTGATCTGGTTATTAAACGGAATTTCAGGAACATTGCTGAATATATTATCACACTAGCAAGAGTCCCATGGGGACATGCACCTAAAATGCTACGTTCGTTCTGGAGCGAGGTTAGCAAATACTTTAGCTCCAGAGAAGTTAAAGAAACCCTTTCATTGGTGGCATTTTTCCTTGGAGCGACACCATTCGACACGCCAGCTGTTTACTCCCTGCTATCTTACACAGAATTGGTACATGATGGCTACCACAATGTTAAGGGTGGAATGTATAAAATTGTAGACGGATTGGTAAAGGAGATGGAAAAACAGGATATCGATATTACTTTTCATACCTCTATTAAAAGCTTTGAAGCACAAGGTAGCAAAGTGACCGCATTTATTGACCAAAACGATAAAAAATGGGAAGCTGACATATTTGTTGTTAATGCAGACGCTGCCGTATTCAGAAATAAAATAATGCACAAGAAATCATTCAGCACACCAAAGCTGGACAAACAAAAATGGACATTGGCCCCATTTACAATGTACCTGGGAATTGACAAAAAGTTACCGGAATTGGAACACCACTCCTACTTTTTGGGAGATAACTTTAAAGAATATGCCAGCAAAATTTTCAAAAACAGCATCTCACTTGACAAACCTTACTATTACGTAACCAATGTATCAAAATACAATGAAGATTGCGCTCCAGAAGGACAGGAAGCAGTATTTATTCTTTGTCCGGTGCCTGATTTAAGGTATAAACCAGACTGGAACGACCAGGAAGAGTTGGCTGACAATATCATAAGCGATTTAGGGAATCGGATCAAAACCAACATTAAAGATCACATTGTAAGCAAAACAATATATGCACCTCCCTTCTGGGAAAAAACATTTGGTTTACACAGGGGGAGCGGATTGGGCCTTGCTCACGACCTGAATCAAATTGGGGCCTTTAGACCTTCCAATGCAGATGAAGATTATGATAATGTTTATTATGTGGGCTCATCAACAGTACCTGGGACAGGATTACCGATGGCCGTTATTAGTTCTAAATTAGTTGTTGAACGTATAGAAAAAGACTATGGACCTGTACACAAAAAACGCACTTCAGTGTAGTAGAAGAACCACACGCAATTATAGCACCTCTTTTTCCTTAGGGGTACGACTTCTGTCGAAAAAATACCGAATGCCAATTCATGGTATTTATGGTTTTGTGCGATTTGCTGATGAAATTGTTGATACTTTTCATGAGCATGATAAAAAAAGATTATTGAAAGAATTTAGAGAAGATACGTACAAAGCAATTGAAGATAAAATTAGCACCAACCCAATACTGCACAGCTTTCAATATGTAGTAAACAAGTACAGTATAGAAAAAGAAACTATTGAGGCATTTTTAGATAGTATGCAAATGGATCTGACCCACGAAGACTATAACAGCCAAACCTTTAAAAAATATGTCTACGGTTCAGCCGAAGTGGTTGGTCTTATGTGCTTAAGAGTTTTCACTGAAAACAACGCCAAAGAATACGAAAGACTGAAAGAGCCAGCAATGAAATTGGGAGAAGCATTCCAAAAAATTAATTTCCTGCGAGATTTAAGTAGCGACTACCTTGAAAGGAGCCGATCATATTTCCCGCAAATAGACCCTGCATCTTTCTCTGATGCCGACAAAGCTAAAATTGAAGAAGACATAGCTATAGACTTCAATGAAGCTTATGAAGGAATTAAACGACTCAATAAAGATAGCCGGTTGGGAGTTTTTCTTGCCTATACATATTACAAAAAACTATTCTTAAAAATCCGGCAAACAAAGGCAAAAAATATCATGTCGGAGCGCTACAGGATATCAAATACGCGTAAAATGGCACTGCTATTTAAAGGTTACATCAAACATAAAATGAACCTGATTTAATTGACAATATTTGCCCTCAGTCTCCTTATATGCTTTCGCACAGTAGGCTGATAGATGCTCATTGGATAGTCCTTCAGTAGCGTTTTAAAAATATCGAAAGCCTTTGTTTCTTTCTTTAACTGTTCTTCGAACAAAATAGCTGCATGAAATCCGGCTGCGGCAGCAAAGGGTTCTTTTGTAAACTCTTCAAAAACGCGCATATATAAGCTTGTTGCCTCTTCATAATTCCCCCTGTCCCTTAGCAATTCAGCCTTATTCATAAGTACATCATCCAATACAGGGTGATTCGGGTATTTAGTTATTAATGAATCAAGAATTTTTATTGCAACAGTGTCCTGGTGCTGACGCATAGCCAGTCTGGCTTTTGCAAACCTACAAAGGGCTGTTTGAACAGAATCCTCTGTTTGATTCTCTGAAATTTGCAAAGATAATTCTGCCGCGTCGTTGGCTATAAGTTTAGATGTACTGGCTTTTAATACATCGACCTGCCCGAGTGCCCATTGAAAATCACATTGATAAAAGGCCATCAACGCCTTTTTTAATTTAGCTTCATAGCCAATAGGGTTGTTTTTGAGGTCGCGCTCAACAGCCGCATAAATTAGCGTAGCATCAAATATTTGCCCATCGACCAGTTTCACATCGGCTTCGAGTATCTTTACTTTATTCTCATCCATTATCGATAATTGCGGCAAATTAGCTGCTTTTTTAACCCAATATAAAGCAGAGTCTACCTGGTGCAAATAAAAAGCATAAAGCCGGGTAAGGTCAATATAAAAAGGCAACAATCTGGCACCGGGCCGGCTATCATTAATAGCTTGCTGATATTTTTGAGCGAGTTCCGACATCTCAGCCTGTTCATATATGATGCCTTCCTCGACCTGGCTAAAGCGTGATTTCAAATAAAGATGTCGGGCCAAAATATAATACGACCCGGATTTGCCTTTACCCATCACATATTCAGCCCCTTGAGCCACGACATCATACTGATTATTTTTTAAGGCCTTTTGTGTGATATCAATTATTCTGGAACCATTTTCATTATTTCTCCGGTCAAGTGCTTTTGCCTGCACCAATGCTTGCTGAAATTCATCATCGTGCAAATGAGCCCATATAAGCAATTCATTAAAAACATCTCTGCCACTGTGTTTCTGACTCATTAAAAGCAGTCTGTCTTTCAACAATTCCGTAAGTGTATCATCAGTATCGCTATAAACTGCATGATTCAGCCTGTTTTTGACTGTATTCAAATATTGATCATTGACTGCAAGTAGCTCCAGATAAGCATCAATCATTTTTGGATAATTGCGCTGATAGTAATAAACATTGGCAAGTTCATAATTGAATTTATAATGCCTGTTTTGTTTTGCTCCTTCGAGATAAACCTCCTCGGCCCACCCAAATTGCCTTCGACTTATAAAAACATTAGCCAATTGTCGCATACGGTTTATATTATCACTAACAGCATCGATGATATCCTGATAGACATCTGCAGCTTTTTTATCTTCGCCTTGTTGCTGATATATTTGTCCAAGCTCAACATGGGCATTCAAATCGTATGGATTCCTGCGTATATGCCTTTTGGCTATCCGCTCAGCTTTGCGATAGTCTTCAACACCCATAAGCGATTGGATATAGTACCTGAAAAAGACAGTTGAAGAAGGTTGAATCTCATATAATTTCTCATATAAAGACAATGCTTTGCCATACTCTTTATTACGTAAATATTCTCTTGCAAGCTCTATATCACTCCTACTTTGCCCTGATACCTGCAGTGCACCTGCAAAAAACAAGGCAATAAAAGCAATAAGGGATAGGGCAAACAAACGCTTCTTAATGGTCATAATGTTTGATTAGCTTTTACTTTAACGAAAAGTAAATCAATGTAATATTTATCCGGGTTGACTAAAATTCACCTAATGCGATCGACAGAACGGACTAGTTCTTCGTCTTTTCTAATATACTTATTGGCAAACAAAATTAGTATCACAAGTACAAATGGAATAAACAACGTAATGTGCGGCTTAATAGTCAATAATATTTCAAAATTTTGAAAATAGTTATAGACATGTGTTACACCAACTCCATACCAAATAACGAGCAGAATTATTATTGCTTTACCGGTTTGAATTTGACGAATCCGCTTTTTAAAACTAAAAAGTTGATAAAGAATAAGAAAAGAAATGATGCCCGAAAGAATTAAAAACGGGTACAAAAGTGTAATTACCTCACCTGAATCACTTAAAAAACCTCTAACGGTAAAGATTAAATCATTTGATTCTGCTGGGAAAATGGCAATTGGCCAAACATAAATACCAAGAGAAATAATAAATGCTACTGATAAAAATATAGTTTGAATTCTCTGCAACATAAGTTTATAATTTAACTTTTGGAGGCGCAAATTAATAAATTCCTGCTTAAAAAAATCCAATATCAAAAAAAAAGCCGCCGGAAACATCAGGCGGCTTCTCATAAGTTAAATTTTCATTACATATCGTTAAAGCTCAAAACCAGATTAAGCTCCAGGTTCTGAGAAACAAAATTCAAATTAAAATATGAATTACAGGTAGGCTCGGTTAAAGTATTACCTCCAGAATCTACATGATATGTTAATGTCAATGTTGTTTCATTGTCTGTACCAACATAATTCTTTATTTGCTGCTCTCCATACATTATGTAATCACAATCTGGAGAAAAAACTAAAGTTTCTAAAATCTCTGCTGTATAGTTGGTTTGATTTGAGGTAATTCCCCGTGCACTTCCTGATACTTCATAGATGTCATCAGAAGCGATAGCAGGAGTATCAAAGCCCTCTGTCCAGGTCATTACGCGCTCACCAATCCATGTACTCTCAAGATTCCCATCCTGAATGGTAATTTCCTCTCCATCAGGGGTTGCAACGGTCATTGTAATCACGTCACCAATTGTCATAGAAAAGTTTAGTAGGCCATTATACACAATTGTTCCCTGGGTATAATTTATAAGCTCTGCAGTAGCAGAAATCTGTGAAAAATCATATAATGGAATCGTGTTGTATGTAATGATTATTTCACCATCCATATTGTCTACAGCGGAGAAATCAATGGTTACTTGCAATGAATCGTTACTAATGCTGTATACAGGATTTTCATCAAAAGCTTTTTTACCTGACAGGTCTTCGTCTAAACCATAGGGATTCATAAGATTTGCAGAATTCATAACACCCTGCTCAGCTTTTGTATTGTCCTGAATGGGTTGTAAATCCTCCTCTGCCGGGGTTCCAATGCTTGTTTGGTCCTCTTCCTCGCATGAAGAAAAGGCCAATACAAACAAAGGTATCAATAAAAGAAATCTAAATTTAATCATAATAAGCTATTTTTGGGGTTATGTTAACCAATATACGAATAATTAGTCTAATTGTTTTAAGTAATACCTTTGTTATTATATCATTAACAATCATGCTTGTGCAGTAGGTCCGCCAAATCCCATTGGCATATCAGATTTTCCACCGCCTGATGATTTTATCGGACCGTTAACTGATTCGAATTTTTCGATATTATCTTTTAAGGCATTCATGAGCCTTTTGGCGTGTTCTGGGGTGAGCACAATTCTTGATTTTACTGGAGCCTTTGGCAAGCCAGGCATAACACGTACAAAATCAATTACAAATTCGGCAGGAGAATGTGTAATAACGGCTAAGTTTGAATAAATACCTTCAGCAATATCTTCTTTTAGTTCAATATTTACCTGGTTCTGTTTTTTCTCATTTGATTGATTCATAATGGTCGTATTTAAGGTTTGATATAAAAGATAAATGTAAGAAAAAGTGACTGAATAAAATAAAAAAAGAGCACAACATCTTGTTGCGCTCTTTGTACCTATCTTGAAAAATTTCTATTTAAGACTTTTGAGCCTCTTTCTTCGATTCTATGAGTTTATCGAACTCATCTTTTGAACCAACTAAAAGATCGTCAAACTTCCGTTGTCCTGTTCCAGCTGGTATCTTATGACCCACAATAACATTCTCTTTAAGTCCCTCAAGGCCATCCTCTTTAGCCCTAATTGCGGCTTCATTTAATACTTTGGTGGTTTCCTGGAACGAGGCAGCACTGATAAATGACTTGGTTTGAAGTGCGGCTTTAGTAATACCCTGCAATACCTGACTTGATGTTGCCGGAATTGCATCACGTACTTCTACCAATTTCATATCTTTACGCTTAAGCATTGAATTCTCTTCGCGCAATTGACGTAAACTAACGATCTGTCCCATCTTAAGGTTCTCAGAATCACCAGGCTCCTCAACAACTTTGCGACCATAGATCCAGTTATTTTCCTCCATAAAGGCAATCTTATCAACCTCTTGTTTTTCAAGGAACTTGGTATCACCAGGATCTACAATTACAACCTTACGCATCATCTGACGTACGATTACCTCAAAGTGCTTATCATTAATTTTCACACCCTGCATACGATATACTTCCTGAACTTCATTCACAATATATTCCTGAACCTTGGTTGGCCCCTGAACACTAAGAATATCAGCCGGTGTAATGGCTCCGTCAGAAAGTGGGATTCCCGCACGCACATAATCGTTTTCCTGTACCAGTATCTGTTTTGAAAGCGATACGAGATATTTCTTGGTCTGTCCGGCTTTAGATTTTACGATAACCTCACGGTTACCACGTTTTATTTTACCAAAGCTAACTTCACCATCAATCTCTGCAACCACAGATGGGTTAGATGGGTTCCTGGCTTCAAATAGCTCTGTAACACGTGGAAGACCACCGGTAATATCTCCCGATTTACCTGCTGAACGTGGAATCTTAACAATGACCTGACCAACTTTAACTTTTTCGCCTTCCTCAACAGCAATGTGTGCGCCTACCGGAAGGTTATACATCTTGGTAACTTCCCCATCTTTATTAAGTACCTTAATCATGGGGTTTTTGGTCTTGTCTTTAGTTTCAGTAATTACTTTTTCGCGGAAACCAGTTTGCTCATCCATCTCTTCGCGGAATGTAATACCTTCAATTACATTTGTAAATGAAATACTACCCTCTGCTTCCGAAATAATAACTGCATTATATGGATCCCATTCACAGATCAGATCGCCCTTTTTCACCTTATCACCATCCTTGATATAGATTTTAGCTCCATAGGGTATAGTGTGAGTACTTAGCGCCAACTCTGTATTTTCATCAATAATGCGAAGTTCGCCCAAACGACCAATAACGATATGGTTCACATTACCAGAATCGTCTTTGTATTTGACCGTACGAAGCTCATCAATATTGGCTATACCATTATATCCAGCTACGATACTTGATTCTGCTGCAATATTTGATGCTGTACCACCCACGTGGAAAGTACGCAATGTAAGCTGTGTACCAGGCTCCCCAATTGATTGGGCAGCGATTACACCTACAGATTCACCAATTTGCACATCTCTGCCAGTTGCAAGGTTTCTTCCGTAACATTTACCGCAAACACCATGTTTCGATTCACATGTGAGTACAGAACGGATTTCAACCTGCTCCAAAGGAGATTCTTCAATTCTCGCGCCGATATCTTCAGTAATAATATCTCCTGCAGCCACCATCAGGTCTCCTGTTAATGGATGGTATACATCATTAAGGGCAGTACGACCAAGGATACGTTCATATAATGTTTCTACTACTTCCTGATTCTTTTTAATGGCAGTAGCCATAAGACCACGCAATGTGCCGCAATCCTTCTCTCTAACAACAACATCTTGAGCAACATCCACCAAACGACGTGTAAGATAACCTGCATCGGCTGTTTTCAAAGCAGTATCGGCCAAACCTTTACGTGCACCGTGTGTCGAGATAAAGTATTCGAGAACAGACAAACCCTCCTTAAAGTTTGAAAGAATAGGGTTTTCAATAATCTCAGCACCTGTAGCACCACTTTTCTGGGGCTTGGCCATCAAACCACGCATACCAGAAAGCTGACGAATTTGTTCTTTTGATCCACGAGCACCAGAATCGAGCATCATAAACACAGAGTTGAAACCCTGGTTATCTGTACTCAACTGCTTCATCAGAATCTGAGTTAAACTGGCATTGGTGTGTGTCCAGATATCAATCACCTGATTGTAACGCTCATTATTTGTGATGAATCCCATGTTGTAGTTATTGGCTACCTCATCAGCCTGAGCATATCCTTCTTTAACAAGTTTTGCCTTTGCTTCTGGTATAATCACATCATCAAGGTTAAATGACAATCCTCCCTTGAACGACATTCTGTAACCCATGTCTTTAATATCATCTAGGAATTGAGCAGTAACGCTTGTTCCACTCAATTTATAGATATTTCCAATGATATCTCTAAGGGCTTTTTTGGTCAGAAGCTCGTTAATATATCCTGCATCAGCGGGTACAACTTCATTGAAAAGTACACGACCTACAGTGGTTTTAATGAGTTCTTCTTTAAAACTACCATCTTCCTGTTTAAGTTTGATACGTACTTTTATACCTGCATGAAGCGCTACTTTTTCCTCATTGTAAGCAATTTTAACCTCTTCAGGTGAGTAAAAAGTGAGTCCTTCACCTTTAACTCCTTCGCGCTCTTTGGTAATGTAATACAGACCCAGAACCATATCCTGTGAAGGTACAGTAATAGGAGCGCCATTAGCAGGGTTCAGGATATTGTGTGAACCAAGCATTAACATTTGTGCCTCAAGAATGGCTTCATTACCAAGTGGTAAGTGCACTGCCATTTGGTCACCGTCAAAGTCGGCATTAAACGCAGTACATGCAAGTGGGTGCAACTGAATTGCTTTACCCTCAATTAATTTTGGTTGAAAAGCCTGAATACCCAAACGGTGAAGCGTTGGTGCACGGTTAAGCATAACCGGATGACCGCGCAATACATTCTCGAGAATATCCCAAACCACAGGATCTCTGCGATCAACGATTTTCTTGGCTGATTTTACGGTTTTAACAATTCCACGTTCAATAAGCTTACGAATTACAAATGGTTTGTATAATTCGGCTGCCATATCTTTAGGAAGACCGCATTCATGCATTTTCAACTCAGGACCAACGACAATAACTGAACGTGCAGAGTAATCGACACGTTTACCAAGTAGATTTTGACGGAAACGTCCCTGTTTTCCTTTCAAACTGTCACTAAGTGATTTTAGTGGTCTATTGGCATCAGTTTTAACTGCATTGGATTTTCTTGAATTATCTATCAGTGAATCAACTGATTCCTGCAACATACGTTTCTCGTTTCGCAAAATAACCTCAGGCGCCTTAATTTCGATCAACCTTTTCAGGCGATTATTACGAATAATTACACGGCGATACAAGTCGTTGAGGTCAGATGTAGCAAATCGGCCTCCATCAAGTGGAACCAGTGGTCTCAATTCTGGTGGAATCACCGGAATTACCTTCATAATCATCCATTCAGGATGGTTTTTACCTTTTGCTGCTCTAAAAGCCTCTACCACCTGTAAGCGCTTCAGCGCCTCATTCTTACGCTGCTGTGAAGTCTCCTTACTGGCTTTATCGCGCAATGAGAATGACAGCTCATCTAAATCAAGTTGCGAAAGCAACTCATTCAATGCTTCTGCACCCATTTTAGCGATAAACTTATCAGGATCAGTATCTTCAAGATATTGATTTTCTTTTGGAAGAGAATCCAGAATATCAAGATATTCCTCTTCTGTGAGGAAATCAAGATACTCGATACCATCTTCTTTTTTAACTCCGGGGTTAATTACTACATAGCGTTCGTAGTAAATAATGGAGTCAAGTTTCTTGGTTGGGAGACCAAGAAGGTAACCGATTTTATTGGGCAATGATCTAAAGTACCAGATATGTGCAACTGGAACCACAAGATTGATGTGGCCCATGCGCTCTCTTCTTACTTTTTTCTCTGTAACTTCTACACCACATCTATCACAAACAATGCCTTTATAACGGATACGTTTATATTTACCGCAGTGACATTCGTAATCCTTTACCGGTCCAAAAATACGCTCACAAAACAAACCATCTCTTTCCGGTTTGTAGGTACGATAATTAATTGTTTCCGGTTTTTGCACTTCACCAAAAGACCTTTCAAGAATTTCCTCTGGTGAAGACAAACTAACGACTACTTTTGTAAAGTCACTCTTAACTTTATTATCCCTTCTGAATGCCATAATTGACGTATTAGATTTTTTTGATATAAAGTGCCTTCGGCACCGGATACTACTCGAGGCTGATACTTAATCCCAGACCTCTCAGCTCATGCAACAACACATTGAATGATTCTGGTACTCCGGGATCCGGCAATGAATCACCTTTTACAATATATTCATATGCCTTGGCACGACCTTGTACATCATCTGATTTAATTGTCAGAATTTCCTGCAAGATATTGGATGCTCCAAATGCTTCGAGCGCCCAAACCTCCATCTCACCAAAACGCTGACCACCAAACTGAGCTTTACCACCCAATGGCTGCTGCGTAATAAGTGAATAAGGTCCGATTGAACGAGCGTGCATTTTGTCATCTACCATGTGGCCAAGTTTCAGCATATAAATCACGCCTACTGTGGCTAACTGGTGAAATGGTTCCCCTGTTTCGCCATCAATTAGCTGAGTCTTTCCATATCGTGGTACTTTTGCTTCATCGGTATATTCGTTTATCTCGTCAAGCGATGCACCATCGAAAATTGGTGTAGAGAATTTCACTCCGAGCTCAATACCAGCCCATCCAAGTACTGTTTCATAAATCTGACCAAGGTTCATACGTGAAGGTACACCAAGTGGGTTCAATACAATATCAACCGGTGAACCATCCTCAAGGAAAGGCATGTCTTCTTTACGAACAACTTTAGCAACAATACCTTTATTACCGTGGCGTCCGGCCATTTTATCTCCAACTTTAACCTTACGTTTTTGTGCTACATATACCTTGGCAAGCTGAATAATACCATTGGGTAGTTCATCACCAATTGTTATATTGAATTTTTTCCGTTTAAATTCACCATCAATCTCCATATATTTCACATTGTAGTTGTGAATCAGAGATTCAATGAGATCGTTCTTTTTCTTATCAGTAGTCCACTTCGAAGGGTTAACCTGCAAATAATCAATGTCATTCAACAATTTCTGCGTAAACTTAGTGCCTTTGGCTACTACGTCGTTGCTGAAATAGTCTTTTACACCCTGCGATGTTTTGCCATTAACCATGATGAACAGTTTATCGATAAGCTTATTTCTAAGTTCACCGACTTTACCTTCCATCTCTTTATCAAGTTTTTCAATAAGGACCTTCTCTGCTGATTTAACCTTGCGATCTTTAACTGTACGTGAAAACAACTTTTTGTTTATCACAACACCATAATCAGATGGTCCGGCTTTCAATGATGCATCCTTCACATCACCGGCCTTATCTCCAAATATTGCACGAAGCAGTTTTTCCTCTGGCGAAGGATCAGATTCTCCTTTTGGTGTAATTTTACCAATTAAAATATCACCAGGTTTTATATGAGCTCCGATTCTAATCAAACCATTCTCATCAAGGTCTTTTGTTGCCTCTTCGCTAACATTAGGGATATCAGCAGTAAGTTCCTCCATTCCCCGCTTGGTGTCACGCACTTCCAAAATATGTTCATTAATATGAATAGAAGTAAATACATCTTCACGCACAACGCGATCACTTACCACAATAGCATCCTCGAAGTTGTATCCCTTCCAGGGCATAAATGCCACTTTCAGGTTACGTCCAAGTGCAAGATCACCGCCTTTGGTACCATAACCCTCTGTAAGCACATCGCCTTTCTGAAGTTTTTGTCCTTTATGAACTATGGGGCGTATATTCAGGGATGAATTTTGGTTGGTTTTATGGAACTTATCGAGTCGGTAACGTACAATATCATCATGAAAACTCACAAAACGCTCATCCTCTGTCCTATTGTATCTGATCACCAACTCTTCTGCATCGACATAATCCACTATCCCGTCAGCTTCTGCTACCAGCACATTACGTGAATCAAGAGCTGTTTTGCGTTCAATACCGGTTCCTACAATCGGAGATTCCGCATTAAGCAACGGAACGGCCTGACGCATCATGTTAGAACCCATTAGGGCACGGTTTGCATCATCGTGCTCAAGGAATGGAATGAGTGATGCAGCAATTGAAGCAATTTGGTTAGGCGCAACATCCATCAAATGAATTTCATCTGGTGATGTTACTGGATAATCAGCTTCAAGTCGAGACTTAACGCGATCATTAACAAATTTTCCTTGTTCATCAAGTGGCGCATTGGCCTGAGCAATAATTTGCTCCTCTTCTTCTTCAGCACTTAAATAAACAACCCCCTGGTCTGTCATGTCGACCTGCCCGCTTTGAACTTTACGGTAGGGTGTTTCTATAAATCCTAGTTCGTTAACCTTAGCAAAAACACACATTGAGGAAATCAGACCAATGTTTGGTCCTTCAGGTGTTTCAATGGGGCACAAACGACCATAGTGTGTATAGTGCACGTCACGCACCTCAAAACCGGCTCTTTCTCTCGACAATCCACCTGGTCCGAGTGCAGACATTCTCCGTTTGTGGGTCATCTCAGCCAGTGGGTTGGTCTGATCCATAAACTGAGAGAGTGCATTTGTCCCAAAGAATGAATTAATAACAGAGGAGAGTGTTTTTGAATTAATCAAATCCACAGGTGTAAATACCTCGTTGTCTCTTACATTCATTCTTTCGCGAATCGTGCGGGCCATACGTGCCAAACCAACACCAAATTGGTTATAGAGTTGTTCCCCTACTGTACGTACACGACGATTACTAAGGTGATCAATATCATCAACATCAGCTTTAGAGTTGATAAGTTCGATCAGGTATTTTATAATTAAAATTATATCTTCTTCGGTCAGGATGCGTGTATCCATATCGATATCGGCACCTAACTTTTTATTTAATCTGTAACGCCCTACATCACCAAGATCGTATCGCTTATCAGAAAAGAAAAGCTTATCAATAACGTCCCTGGCAGTAGCCTCATCAGGTGGTTCTGAATTACGCAATTGTCGGTAAATATGCAGTACCGCCTCTTTTTCGGAGTTACAGGGGTCTTTTTGCAGCGTATTGTAAATAATAGCATAGTCGCTTAAGTTTGTATCCTCTTTATGAAGGAGAATAGTTTTAGCGCCAGAATCTATTATTTCTTCAATATGTTCATTTTCAAGTATGGTTTCACGATCGATGATAACCTCGTTTCTTTCAATAGAAACCACCTCTCCTGTATCCTCGTCCACGAAATCTTCGATCCAGCTTTTCAGAACACGGGCAGCCAGTTTGCGTCCAATGGCCTTTTTAAGGCCGGTTTTGGTCACCTTAATTTCATCTGCAAGGTCAAAGATTTCAAGAATATCTTTATCACTCTCAAAACCAATACTTCTTAATAGTGTTGTGACCGGCAATTTCTTTTTTCGATCGATATAAGCATACATGACATTATTGATATCTGTAGCAAATTCGATCCATGAACCTTTAAACGGTATAATTCTGGCCGAATAAAGTTTGGTCCCGTTGGCGTGTACACTCTGTCCAAAGAACACACCCGGCGACCGGTGAAGTTGGCTTACGATAATTCTTTCCGCACCGTTGATAATAAAAGTACCCTTAGGACTCATATAAGGGACCGTGCCAAGATATACATCCTGCACAACCGTATCGAAATCCTCATGTTCGGGGTCGGTACAATAAAGTTTAAGTTTTGCCTTTAGGGGCACACTGTAGGTGAGCCCACGTTCGATACACTCATTAATTGTGTACCTTGGGGGGTCGACCTGATAGTCGAGAAACTCAAGAACAAAGTTGTTCCTGGTATCTGTAATTGGAAAATTTTCCTGAAACACCCTACGTAAACCTTCACTTTTTCTATGAGCCAGGGTAGAATTCAATTGGAAGAACTCATAGAATGATTTCAACTGTATCTCGAGAAAATCGGGATACTCAAGTTGATTTTTAATGGAGGCAAACGAAATCCGTCCGTTGATATTTTGTGTTGAAGCCATACTCAAAGTTAAGATAAATTAAACTGAATAAAAATAACACGAAAAAGGCCTAGAGTCCTCTCTCAGGACTCTAAACCTCATAAATTCAGTTATTTAGGAGTAAATTATTTAATTTCAACTTCCGCTCCAGCTTCTTCTAATTTGTCTTTTAAACCGTCAGCTTCGTCTTTTGATACTCCTTCTTTAATTGCTTTTGGTGCGCCATCAACAACGGCTTTGGCTTCTTTAAGTCCAAGACCTGTTAATTCTTTTACAAGTTTTACAACTTGAAGTTTAGCACCACCGGCTGCTTTAAGTATAACATCGAATTCAGTTTGCTCCTCTGCTGCTGCTTCACCTTCTCCTGCTGGGCCTGCTACAACAGCTGCTGCTGCTGCGGGCTCAATTCCATGTTCTTCTTTCAGGATATCAGCCAATTCGTTTACCTCTTTTACAGTTAAGTTTACCAACTCATCTGCAAGTTTTTTCAAATCTGCCATTTTCCTACAATTTTAATTATTGTTGATTAATCTTTTAATTTTACTTCTTTGATAGTGTTTCGAGAACACCATGAATTTTAGAGCCTCCTGATTGCAATGCTGAGATAACATTTTTAGCTGGTGATTGCAACAGTGAAACGATATCGCCAAGTAGTTCGTCTTTCGACTTGATATTGGCAAGTGCTTCAAGTTGTTCGTCTCCAACATAAACGGCCTCTTCAACAAATGCGCCTTTCAGGATAGGCTTTTTGTGCTTTTTCCGGAACTCTTTCATGAGTTTACCGGGGGCATTACCTACTTGAGTAAACATTACTGAGGTATTGCCTTTAAGTAAATCATAAACCTCGCTATAATCTACATCAGCCTTCTCCATAGCCTTACGTAACAGTGTATTTTTGGCAACAACCAATAATACATCATTTTTAAAGCATACACGGCGAAGGTTCGATGTTTGTTCAGCATTCAACCCTTTGGTATCGGTCAAATAAAAATGACCGTACTCATTAAGTTTTTCTGTTAGCGATTCGATGATTTGTAGCTTATCTTCTCGCTTCATTACTTCGATTCTTTAATTTTGTTAAACATCAAATGACTTCGCATCTACCGGTATACCCATACTCATAGTTGATGAGATAAATACACTTTTCACGTAGGTGCCTTTGGCTGCAGATGGACGAAGTTTCATGATTGTATTCATAAATTCTACCGCATTATCTGCAATTTGTTCGGGACTGAAAGATACTTTACCAATTGAGGTATGGATAATTCCGTATTTGTCAACCTTAAAGTCAATTTTACCCTGTTTGATTTCCTTAATAGCAGGTCCCAAATCCATGGTTACCGTACCACTTTTAGGGTTTGGCATCAAACCACGTGGCCCTAAAACACGGCCCAATGGTCCAACCTTACCCATTACAGGGGGCATTGTGATGACAACATCAAAATCTGTCCATCCACCTTTGATCTTTTCAATGTAATCGTCCAGTCCGACATAATCCGCACCGGCATCTTTAGCTTCTTGCTCCTTATCAGGTGTACAAAGTGCCAATACACGTACTTCTTTACCGGTTCCATGTGGTAACGTAACAACACCACGAACCATTTGATTGGCTTTCCTTGGATCTACACCTAATCGGATGTCCATATCCACAGCTGAATCAAATTTAGTATTGGTAATTTCCTTTACTAGATTTGCTGCTTCTGAGATAGGGTAAGATTTACCAGCTTCGATCTTCTCCTGTGCTATCTTTTGTTTTTTTGTCAGTTTAGCCATTGCTAATAAGATCTTTGTTTGGTTTTAAAATGGGGCATCACCTTTAGTTGTAATACCCATGCTTCTGGCTGTACCTGCAACCATCTTCATTGCAGACTCAACAGTAAAACAATTCAAGTCGGACATTTTCTCTTCTGCAATTTCTTTAACCTGGTCCCAGGTTACAGAAGCTACTTTTTGGCGGTTTGACTCAGCCGAACCGCTTTTCAATTTTGCAGCTTCTTTCAGCATTACTGGAACTGGTGGTTGTTTGACGATAAAATCAAACGATTTATCACCATAAACAGTAATAATTACAGGCAAAACTTTTCCGGCTTTGTTCTGGGTTCTGGCATTAAACTGCTTACAGAACTCCATAATGTTTACACCTTTAGCACCAAGAGCAGGGCCCACGGGTGGTGAAGGATTTGCCGCCCCACCTTTAATTTGCAACTTAATAATTCCTGCAACTTCTTTTGCCATAATTCAAATTAATTCAAAATTTTACTCTTTTTCGACTTGCAAAAATCCCAGTTCTAAAGGGGTTCTGCGCCCGAAAATCTTGACAATAACTTTCAACTTTTTCTTTTCCTCATTGATATTCTCAATAATTCCTGAAAAACCGTTGAAAGGTCCATCAATAACTTTCACAGTTTCACCAACAATATATGGCACATTGATTTCTTCTTCTTTTTCAGAGATTTCATCAACTTTACCTAAAATTCGGTTCATTTCGTTGGGTCGAAGTGGAACGGGTGTACCTTCTTTTGTTCCCAAAAAACCAATTACATTGGTCATATTTTTAATAATATGGGGAACTTCGCCAACTAATATGGCCTCGATAAGTACGTAACCAGGAAAATAAGACCGCTCTTTAGAGATTTTTTTACCATTGCGTATTTGGTAAACTTTTTCAGTGGGAATGAGTACCTGAAAGACGTAATCTTTCAACGTAGAGCTCATCTCACTCTCTAACAGCTCTTTTACTTTTTTTTCCTTACCACTTACCGCACGAACAACGTACCACTTTTTTTCCATCAGAACCTAATTTTCGCCAATCGCTTAGTAAAACATGCTGTAAATAATCTTCATCACATTCGTGAATGAAGTGTCCATCAAATAAATGATGAGCGCTATAATTAAGGAAGCAACCATTACAACTATTGCACTGCTTTGAAGTTCCTTCAATGTCGGCCAGCTCACTTTGTGAACCAACTCTTCATAGACATCTTTAAAATATGTACGAATCTTTCTCATACTTTACAAATTTGCACGGGAGGAGAGACTCGAACTCCCGACACCTGGTTTTGGAGACCAGTGCTCTGCCAACTGAGCTACACCCGTGTATAAAGTGTTCCCTGTTTGAGGGGAACACTTGTAATATTTATTACTCAAGAATTTCAGTTACCTGTCCGGCACCTACTGTGCGGCCACCTTCACGAATTGCAAAACGCAATCCCTGGTCAAGTGCTACAGGATAGATAAGATCAACGGTAATTGTAACGTTATCACCAGGCATAACCATCTCTGTTCCTTCTGGAAGCGTAACAGCACCTGTTACGTCAAGCGTACGCAAGTAGAACTGTGGGCGGTAATTTTTGTGGAATGGAGTGTGACGTCCACCTTCTTCTTTTTTCAACACATATACCTCTGCTTTAAATCTGGTATGAGGTGTGATTGTTTTGGGGTGAGCGATAACCATACCACGCTTAATTTCATTTTTGTCGATACCACGGAGCAGCAGACCAACATTATCACCAGCCTGACCATCGTCAAGAATTTTGCGGAACATTTCCACACCAGTAATAACTGATTTTTTACCTTCTGCACCAAGACCCATGATCTGTACATCGTCGCCAGTGTGAACTACACCAGTTTCGATACGACCAGTGGCAACAGTACCACGACCTGTAATTGAGAATACGTCCTCAACAGGCATTAGGAATGGTTTATCCACATCGCGTTTTGGAAGTGGGATATACTCATCAACAGCGTCCATGAGTTCCATAACTTTTTCTTCCCATTTTTCTTCTCCGTTCAATCCACCAAGAGCAGAACCCTGGATGATAGGAGCATTGTCGCCGTCGAATTCGTAGAAATCAAGCAATTCACGAACTTCCATTTCAACAAGTTCGAGGAGCTCTTCGTCTTCTACCATATCAACTTTATTAAGGAATACTACAATTTTAGGAACGTTTACCTGACGTGCAAGCAGGATGTGCTCGCGAGTCTGAGGCATAGGACCATCAGTTGCAGCCACTACAAGTATAGAACCGTCCATCTGGGCAGCACCTGTTACCATGTTTTTCACATAGTCAGCGTGACCAGGGCAGTCTACGTGAGCGTAGTGACGATTAGCAGTTGTGTACTCTACGTGAGCAGAGTTAATTGTAATTCCACGTTCTTTTTCTTCGGGAGCGTTATCGATAGAATCGAAATCGCGCTCTTCACCAAAACCTTTTTTTGCCAATACTTTTGTAATAGCAGCAGTCAAGGTAGTTTTTCCATGGTCTACGTGACCAATGGTACCGATATTAACGTGTGGTTTGGACCGATCAAATTGTTCTTTTTTAGCCATAACTTCTCAAATTATGATATTTAACTTTCAATGATATTTAATTCTTTCAAACACAAAAATTCGAGCCAATGACGGGAATTGAACCCGTGACCTCTTCCTTACCAAGGAAGCGCTCTACCCCTGAGCTACATCGGCAAAAACCAGAGCGGGAGACGGGATTCAAACCCGCGGCCCTCAGCTTGGAAGGCTGATGCTCTATCAACTGAGCTACTCCCGCTTATGCGCCGCAGCTTCAGCGAAGGTGTACAAACACCCTACCTAAGTAACGACATCCGACTTTGCAAAATGCTTTGCCGGTAAAAGTGGGGAGAGAAGGATTCGAACCTCCGAAGGCGTACGCCAGCAGATTTACAGTCTGCCCCAGTTGACCGCTTTGGTATCTCCCCGATATAAAAATACATTTGCAACCTGAGCCGATGGAGGGATTCGAACCCACGACCTGCTGATTACAAATCAGCTGCTCTGACCAACTGAGCTACATCGGCGTTTTTTAAAGAACCTACCTTCTTGTTTTCAGGGTTGCAAATGTATAACCTTACTTTTTAGCGTCCAAATAAATAATGAACTTTTTTTCTAAATTCCACGAACTTTTTCTTTGTGCTTTTTAATTTGCCGTCTGAGCGCCTCTACAGATTGGTCTGTTGCTTCTTCAAATGTCTTACATTGCTTCTTGGCAAATAGTTCGTTGCCAGGAATGCTTATTTTCATTTCAACAAGTTTATTCTCTGCATTCTGATTTTTACTTAGACGAAGGAACACCTCAACTTCTATGATATTATCAAATACTTGCTCTAGTTTTGAAATTTTAGACTCAATAAATTGAATCAGTTTTTGATCTGCATCGAATTTGATTGAATGAATTTTAACGTCCATAATAACCTCCTTTTTAGATATGTTATGCCCGTGGATGGGCTTGATTGTATGTGCTTTTTAATTTCTGAAAACTATTATGAGTATACACTTCCGTAGCAGCCAGATTCGCATGCCCCAATAACTGTTTTATGGCATTAAGATCGGCACCGGAATTAAGCATCTGGGTGGCAAAAGTATGTCGTAATATATGTGGACTTCGCTTTTGAAGTGTAGCAATCTGACTTATATATTTATTAACTATACGATAAACTAATTTGGGATATAAGGGTTTACCTTTTTCAGTAATAAATAAATTGTGTCCGTCTGCGGAATATTCTTTACGAAAGGTAGTATAGTCTTTTAATTGATTAAGGAGCCATGCAGGAAGTGGCACTAACCGCATTTTATTGCGTTTTCCTGTTACGGTTATCACATCACGGTTGTAATCAATATCCTGTAGTTTGAGATCTATTAATTCCTGCCTGCGCATCCCGGTAAGATAAAACAGGTGTAATATATTTTTGTCTCTCAATCCCTTGAAGTCATTTTCAAAGAATGTATCATTGAAAAGGGTATCGGTCTCTTGCTCTTTTATAAACTGGGGTATTTTCTTTTGCTTTTTTGGTAAGATTGCTCCTGCAGCCGGATTATCTTTAATTACTCCTTCCCGTTGCATAAATCCATAAAAAGCTTTAAGACTTGAAAGTTTTCGGTGAACCGTAACTGAATTTAGTTTTTCGTTCAACAAAAAAATAATCCATCGGCGGATATCTTTAGAAGTTACCGACAATAGATTATTAATTTTTTGATTTTTACAGAACTGTTCAAACTGAATTAAATCAGTTTTGTATGCAGCCACTGTATGTTTGGAGAGGTGTTTTTCGAACACCAAATGATCAAAAAATGCTTTTGGCATATAGGCGGACGGTTTACGTCAAATGTATAAAATTTAACGTAAAAACTACCCGTTTTGTTCCTCGTTTTGCATTTTTTGTTTATAAATAGCTTTAATTTTTTGCTCGCGTCTTTTAGCTGATGGTTTATCGTATTGCTGACGCTGACGTAGTTCTTTAACCACACCAGTTTTTTCAAATTTACGCTTAAACTTCTTCAAAGCGCGATCAATATTCTCCCCTTCTTTTACCGGAATAATAATCATAATATTATCTATTTTATTTTTTCGTTTTAGGGCTGCAAATATATGAACTATTTCAATGAATGCAAAAATTTAAATGATTTTTTCATAATTTACAGCTCTCAATTTTCCGTAAAAACAAGAATCATAAAGTTGGTGATTATTAAATTATTATTAATTTTGACATCCTCAATCCTAACAAACCTATAAACAAGCATATTATGAAAGTATATCAACCAGACGAGCTTAAGAACATTGCCCTGATCGGTAGTGCTGGCTCAGGGAAAACCACCCTCGCGGAGGCCATGCTTTTCGAGGGTGGCGTAGTAAAGAGAAAAGGTGATATCGACAGTAAAAATACTGTATCGGATTATCACGATATTGAACACCAACAAGAACGTAGTATTTTCTCTACAGTTTTATACACTGAATACCAAAACAAAAAGTTAAATCTGATAGATACACCTGGACTTGACGATTTTATTGGTGGAGTAGTTTCATCACTAGCTGTAAGTGACGCTGCGCTGTTTCTTATTAGTGGGCATCAAGGAGTTGAAGTCGGTACTGAAATCATGAGCCGCTATACGAATAAATTTGGAACGCCTATTATTTTCGCAGTAAATCAGCTTGACCACGAAAAAGCCAATTATGATAAAACGGTAGAAGATTTAAAGAGTAAATTTGGCAATAAAGCTGTACAAATACAATATCCGATTAATGCAGGTCTTGAATTTAATGCTGTAATTGATGTCCTTAAAATGAAAATGTACAAATGGGGACCTGAAGGAGGAGAACCATCTATCGAGGACATACCGGAAAGTGAAAAAGATAAAGCAGAAGAATTGCACAATGCATTGGTTGAATCAGCGGCAGAGAATGATGAAGAATTGATGGAGCTTTTCTTTGAAGAGGGCACACTTAATGAGGACCAAATGCGATCAGGCATTAAGAAAGGTGTTATAAACAAAGACTTTTTCCCAATATTCTGCGTTTCGGCCAAAAAAGATATGGGCGTGCGTCGTTTAATGGAGTTCCTGAACAACGTTGCTCCACAAACTTCTGAAATGCCAAAACCTCAAGATTCTGAAGGTAATGAAATAGCAATTGATCCAGAGGGTCCTGCTTCAATTTTTGTTTTTAAAACTTCAGTTGAAGAGCATCTTGGAGAGGTTGCCTATTTTAAAGTCATGAGCGGTAAGATAAAAGAGGGTATGGACCTTATGAATACCCGAAGCGATAATAAAGAACGTCTATCACAGCTTTATTGTGTTGCGGGAAACAACAGGACTAAAGTTGACTCAATGGTTGCAGGAGACATTGGGGCAACTGTAAAACTTAAGGATACAAAAACTAACGATACCCTTAATACAAAAGGATCTGATTGGAAATTTCCGGAAATAAACTTCCCGGAACCAAAATATCGTACTGCGATTGAACCAAAAAACAAGGGTGAAGAAGAAAAAATGGGTGAAATCCTAAACCGTATGGCCGGAGAGGATCCAACATACGTCATTGAGCACTCTAAGGAGCTGAAGCAAGTAATTGTGCATGGACAAGGAGAATTTCACCTAAACACGCTTAAAAAGCAAATCGAAAACCTCGACAAACTAGAGGTTGAATTCATCACTCCCAAAATTCCATATCGCGAAACCATTACCAAATATGCGCAAGCAGACTACCGACACAAAAAACAATCGGGTGGTGCTGGCCAATTTGGAGAGGTTTACATCATAATTGAGCCCTTTAAAGAGGGTATGGGAGATCCAAAATCATATAAAGTAAACGGTAAAGATATTACTGTAACAAATCGTGGCACCGATGAGCATGAATTGCCATGGGGTGGAAAACTTGTATTTGTTAACAGTATTGTTGGTGGATCCATTGATGCGAAATTCCTTCCAGCCATTTTGAAAGGTATTATGGAAAAAATGGAGGAAGGACCGCTTACTGGCTCTTATGCACGCGACATTAGAGTAATTGTATATGATGGCAAGATGCACCCGGTTGATTCAAACGAGATTTCATTCAAGATTGCCGGTATGCAAGCCTTCCGTACAGCATTTAAACAAGCTGCACCAAAGATTCTTGAGCCTATTTACAAAGTAGAGGTAATGGTTCCTTCTGATTTTATGGGTGATGTAATGAGTGACCTGCAGGGTCGTCGCGCCATGATTGAAGGCATGAACAGCGAGGGTGGATATGAGAAAATCACGGCTAAAGTACCTTTAGCAGAGATGAACAAATATTCTACATCGTTGAGTTCATTAACTTCGGGTCAGGCTATGTACACAATGAAGTTTGACGAGTATATGGCAGTTCCTGGAGACATTCAGGATAAACTACTAAAAGAATACGAAGCTGCTCAGGCAGAAGAGGAATAAAACATAACTCAAACTGAAATAAAAAAGAGGATGTTTTACCGGCATCCTCTTTTTTTGTGGGTTAAATAATGTATATTTCTTTTAATTTCCGGCGGTTTTAGAACTAAAAACATGAAAGAAACCTTTCTTTTCAAAGGCTCTTCCATCATAGCCTTTAGCCTTAATTACATAATAGTAAACTCCTGCACCAACATAACTTCCGTTATACTTACCATCCCATGCATCCTGCTCTGTCCATTCTGATCCGCTGAAATGATATACACGTAAACCATAGCGGTTGTATATAAATACTTCAAAACTTTGAATGGAAGTAGATGTCATATCTGTCGGTGCATCAAGCTCTTCATAGTCCCAGCTTTCAATATTTTTAAAATAAAAAATATCGTTTTTCCCATCGTTATTGGGTGTAATTACATTGGGCAGTTTACCGATAAAGGAGTTATAAATGGTAATGTAGAGTCTTTTACGGATAGAATCGACACATGTGCGTTCCTCGTTATTTTGAATAAAAACGCGGCCTTCAGCTTTAAGCTTTACATCGTAATAACCAGGATATTTGTAATTTATGGAGTCAAGGGGTTCATAAAAAGTTGAAGTTCTGAGAATACGATCTGCACCATCCTCCACCCTACTTGAATCATTATAAAATGTCCATTCATAAAGTTCGGCATTGATAGAATTGTTTACGAACCCTAATTTAACGGGAGCTTCAAACTGAAGTGTATCGGGACTAAAACCTTCAATATCTCGAGAAGCATCAAAGTCAGCATCTACAGCGATAGCTTCATACACAACAGAATCAACTTTTGTATGCCCTAAACTATCGGTAACTGTTACCTTAAAGAGATAATTTTCGTAATCGATTGGCGGAGTTGAAAAGTATGGATTCGGTTCCTCTGTCCCAAAATCAAGCGAGTCAAGAATTGTCCATTGCTGCGTTTGCTCATCTAAATAATAATCTTCCCACTCCCAATTAAGTCCGTTTGCAATAGCATAATTATTTTCCAGAGAATCGGGATGAAAGTATAGATAAGATATACCTCCATTAATGCCCTGTATAAAAAGTTCATCGCACGACTCTTCGTAATAGGGCTCTACAATTAAATTATTAAAATAAGCCCAACGGGTAATGGTCGTATCTTTTGTAGTGCCTGTAAACTTCACCTGATAGCCGGGGTAACCTGCCTGCTCTGTGGTTTTAAGTGTCAATTCAGTGGTATCTGCAGCTTCAATTATAAGTTCTTTTTCAATAACTGTTTCGTCTGCATTTCGTCTGATTTTATACCACTGTATAAGTCCTGATCCGGTATAAGGATAATTTGCAGTCATTTCAAGCGTATCACTGAACCCTGTAGGACTGGGTCCAAACACGACATATATACTATCAGAACCTGCAGCGCGCTCATATTCGACTGGCAAAATGGTATCGGCATTACTTACAATTTGCGCAGAAACATTTAATGATACCACAAGGGCAAAAAATATTATTAAAAACCTATGCATTATGGGTGTTTTTCCAAATCAATAATGTTAACGAATAAATACCCCAAAAAGTACCTGAAAAGCCGGTGAACTTTAAAAGTTCACCGGATATATTTATCGTTTTTTTTGTTGCTGCTGTTTAGCCATTTGTTCCATTCGCTGCTGAAATTTGGACTTTTTAGCTGGCTTCTTCTTATTTATGTTGATTTGGGCCCGAATAGCCTTATCATCAATCATTTGCCTAAAGACCCAGGTCTGTAGAATGGTAATCAGCAATGATACAAAGTAGTAATAACTTAACGCAGATGCATAGTTATTGAAGAAAAACAGCATGAATAGTGGCATAATATACATCATGGTTTTCATGCCGGGCATTCCTGTACTTTGTGGGTTATTTTTATTATTCATGTTGATGTAAATAAAGTTCACGATGGTCATCAACAACACGAATAAACTCACATGATCGCCATACCATGGGATTTCAAATGGCAATTGCACAATGGAATCATATGAACTCAGGTCGTCTGCCCACAAGAAGCTTTGCTGACGTAGTTCAATTGATGCCGGAAAGAAGCGGAATAGCGCAATTAAAAACGGCAATTGCAATAACATAGGCAAACAACCTCCCATTGGACTGGCACCTGCTTTTTTGTAGAGGCTCATGGTTGCTTGCTGCTTTTTCATGGCATCCTCTTTCTTGGGAAATTTCTTATTGATTTCATCAATTTCCGGCTTCAGCACACGCATTTTTGCTGTTGACCTGTATGAACGGTAAGTTAGCGGGAACAAACCGGCTTTAATGATCAATGTAAGAATCAGAATTATGATGCCATAGTTAGAAATATATTTCCCAAGCCATTCAAAGAGGTTGATTACAATGAGTTTATTCACCCATCCGAAAATACCCCAACCCAGTGGAAGTAGTTCTTCAAACTCTTTCTCGTGGGATTTAAGGCGTTCATATTTGTTGGGTCCGAAATAGAAATCAAAACTATAATCGCTTTCGCGCTGAGCCATATAAGGCATATATGCTTCGCAAGAGACATATTTCACAAATTGCTGGTCGGCTGTCATTTGCGTTTCAATAAACAGATCGGTAAGTGGCCTTTCAGGAATCAAAATTGAGCTGAAAAATTGCTGTTTAAACGCGACCCATTCAATTTGTTCATTAAGTTTTTCTTCATCATCTCCTGTCTCTGAGAGATAGTCTACATCCCCACCTTTGTAGCGGTAATAAACAGATGAGTTACGCTCTTCCCATTCATAACCTTTTTCGACACTTGGCATGTAGATAGCCCAATCGAAGGAGAGGTAATCGTTTTTAATTATATCGCCCAAATTATGTAAATCTACATCGAATTCCACCATATAATCGTCATGGTGCAGGGTATATTTGTAGTCTACATAACGATTGTCACCAGCACTAAGCCTCATAACCAGTTGCTGACCGCTGTCGGTGCGGGTTTGCTCGTAAGCTTCAAAGTATAATTGTTGCGTTTTAATGGGTACCTGTGCATCATTGGTAACCCAGTTAAACCCAAATTTTGTAGAGTCACCAGAGAACAATTTTAATGGCAGCGAATCATATGTTTGAAATTCTTTAAGACTGACATAATAAGGCCTACCTCCAAGAGAATGAATTTCAATCTCAACCTTTTCATTCTCGAGTGTAAAAGTTTTATTCTCACCTTTTGCTGAGACACCGAAGACACCATATTTTTCCATTAATTTGGTATCAGCAGAATCCTGGCTATGTGTCGAATTCTGGTCAGGAGCAAATGTTGGCTCGGCCTTTTTCTCTGTGCTCCGTTCGATATCCTGCTCTTTTTGCTGCATCTCTTTCTGCTGCTCAACCTGTGCCAGAGAATCGCGTCTTCTGCGTTCACCCTGAATTTCCTCTTCGCTGGGGCTGGCAAAATAGCTCCATGCGATCAAAACCGCCCCAATAAGTAGTATTCCAATAATCGAATTTCTGTCCATCTCTTATTTATGATTTATTTTTTCAACATGATTTACAGCTGCTGCCACAAAACCTACAAATATGGGGTGCGGATTTACAACTGTACTTTTATATTCCGGATGAAATTGAACCCCAACATACCATTCATGTTCAGGGATCTCAACTATTTCAACTAAATCTGTATCTTCATTAATACCTGTAGCAATCATACCCGCCTGCTCAAAGTCATTGAGGTATTTATTATTAAATTCATATCTGTGTCTGTGTCTTTCCCAGGTGTTTTTACTTTTATAGGCCTTTGCAGCCTTTGAGCCATCTTTTAACTGACAGGGATAAGCTCCCAGGCGCATTGTGCCTCCCATATCGAGTATATTTTTCTGATCTTCCATTAGCGCAATCACAGGGTATTCTGTTTTTCGATCCATTTCGGTAGAGTGTGCACCTTTAAAATTAAGTACATTTCTGGCAAATTCTATTACTGCACATTGCATTCCAAGACATACCCCTAAAAACGGAATATTATTTTTTCTGGCATACCGGGCAGCGAGCAATTTACCATCAATACCGCGATGACCAAAACCCGGTGCAATAAGTATACCAGCACAGTCTTTGAATTTTGCTTTCATGTTATTTGAGTCCAACTCCTCAGAATGCACCCAACAAATATTAACTTTTACGTTATTTACAGCTCCTGCGTGCACAAAAGATTCTGAAATGGATTTATAAGCATCGGGTAATTCTACATATTTTCCAACAAGCGCTATTTTTATATCTTTTTTGGGGTTATGCAGTCGGTGCAGGAACTCTTTCCAGGGTTTCAATTCGGGTTCTTCCAGCGGGTCCAGTTCCAATTTTTGCAATGCAATGCGGTCGAGTCCCTCGTCCTGCATTTTTAACGGCACTTCATAAATTGTTTTAACGTCAATAGATTCTATTACTGCATCAATATCTACATTACAAAACAAGGCGACTTTTTGTCGCACATCTTCATTCAGACTATGTTCAGAACGTAGTACAACAACATCTGGCTGCACTCCTGCCTCGAGCAACATTTTCACTGAGTGCTGTGTGGGTTTTGTCTTGAGTTCGCGGCTGGCCGCAAGGTAAGGGACCAACGTTAAATGTATAACCATACTTCTCCGGCCCAGCTCCCATTTTAGCTGCCGCACGGCTTCAATATATGGCAGTGACTCTATGTCACCTACGGTGCCTCCTATTTCTGTAATTACGACATCATATTTATCCCGGTTTCCCAACAATTTTATGCGCCTTTTGATTTCATCGGTTATGTGGGGAATTACCTGAACTGTTTTACCCAAAAAATCGCCACGTCGTTCTTTATCAATTACCGACTGGTATATGCGGCCTGTGGTAACATTATTAGCCTGTGATGTAGCAGCGCTTAAAAACCTTTCGTAATGCCCCAAATCAAGATCTGTTTCGGCTCCATCGTCGGTTACAAAACACTCACCATGCTCATAAGGATTTAAGGTTCCGGGATCCACATTCAGATAAGGATCAAGTTTTTGAATTGTCACTTTGTATCCCCGGGATTGCAGCAGCTTAGCCAGTGAAGCTGAAATTATGCCTTTCCCCAAAGATGAAGTAACACCACCTGTAACGAAAATATAACGTGTATTTGCCACAATATTGAGTTTTATCTAAAATTTAAATGTCATTCCAAAACTAGGTAATATTGGTAACTGATATATTACCTCATTTGCCAATCGATTTACATAAAAAACATTATTCCTGTCATAAACATTGGTCAAGCTGGCTACTAACTCTACCTCAGCATCTCCTTTCAGGTAGAACTTACGCTTGACATTGAAATCTAATCTGTGGTATGCCGTAAGTCGCCGTTCATTAACACCTCCATAAATGGTTCCAATATCTCCGGCTGTATTTGAATAGTCATCGTTCATTGAATTAAGCGATAAACTTTCATAATAAGCGACAGAGGATGTAAATGGCAAGCCGCTACCATAATTCCAACGCATACTGACCACCCAGTTAAGTCTTGCTCCAAAAGTATAAGAGGTGAGTACATTTACGCTCAGTCTTCTGTCGAAGTGTGGAGGATATTCAATTAGCTGGGCTTCCTGGGTGAGGTCGTCATAAAAATAACCGGTACGGTTCACATATCCCCACGATCCTACAGTCCACACATACCAGCGTTTATAATCATATTTCAATGACAAGTCAAACCCGTAAGCATCACCTTGTTCAAACATATAACTGGTTTTAAGAATATCGGGGATATCATTAAAAGCGGTATTCTCACCAAATCTTTTGTTGGGATTTATATTTATCAAGGGATTCATATACTTATAATACGACTCAAAATTCACGGTAATGCGGTTATTTACGTCATATTCAATACCTCCCACAACATGTTTGGCTTTTTGAAGTTTAGTTTCGACTTCTTCACCCCTGAACGAAGCGGGTAAACTCTCGGGTGAGCTTAGAAAACCGTAAAACAAATCTACCACACTCCTTTGTGAATTGGCCGCAATGAGGTTTTGGCTATAGAAACCACCAGAAGCTTTTAAACGCAAGTTCTCAGATATTTTGTATTTCATGCCAAGCCGAGGTTCTAATGATGGCTCGCCCAAAGATGCATAATAGATTAGACGTACACCAGGCTCTACAATAAAGTCGCCCCACTGCCCCTTGAACTGCATAAATGTGCTGTATTCTGCTGTATTCTGCTGGTGATTTACATTAAACCCGTAGGCATTATAGAATGTATAATCTGTGGCATAACTTGAAAAATCGAACCCAAAAGAAATCTCGTTTTTCCCTATAAATGATTTCACACCAAGACCAAAACCAAAATCACGAATACTACTTGTGCTTGGCTGTATTTCACTGGTCTCCATACTAATCTCGTAATCGGAGAAATTTACATGAAAATCAATAATGCTGTTTGATTGTGAAGGTACAACAACGGCAGTTGCACCACCTCCTCCATTGCTCCATTCCAAATCGGTGGTTCCCTGGTAATTTACGCGGTCAGTAAAATTAAATCCAAAAACATTAAATTTATTCCCACTCTCTCCTGTCAATGAAACCTTGCCATAAATATCAGTAAAATTAAATGGCAACCCATCTTCATCAACGTAATCATATATTTTTTTAGATGTTTGTTCCAGGTATGAGTGTTTTAAAGATAGGGCATAAGTAAGCGAACTGGGACTCTCTTTAGTAAATTTTTTGAGAGGGCCTTCCAGCAAAACCCTGGAAGCAAAGGTATTGGCACTCACCTTACCGGAAAACTTCTTTTTATTGCCCTGCCTTGTACGTAAATCCATTATAGAACTTATTCTACCGCCATATTCTGCATTAAAGCCTCCGGTATAGATGTCGGCATTTAATAATAGATCGGTATCGAAAACAGAAAACATACCAATTGAGTGAAATGGGTTGTAAATGGTCATACCATCTAGCAAGACTTTATTGTGTATGGGTGCTCCACCTCTAATATAGAGTTGCCCGCCCTGATCACCGGTAAAAACAACTCCGGGAACAACCTGAATATACTGTGCGATATCTACTTCAGCACCAACAGAAGGAAGCTTCTCAATCTGCCGGGGCGAAATTTTTACGACTGCAGTATGTACCTGATTTTTCATTTCTTCTTTTTCGGCACTCACTACAATGTCCTGAATTGTAATTGATGCCGGTTGTAAATACAAGTTTTTCGTTAAAGGCTTACCCGGAGTAATATCAATATCCACAACCAATGAATCATATCCCAGGTAGGTAACCATAAGCTCGTAACTTCCAGCCGGAACTTTGGTTATGGCATAGAAGCCATTTACATCAGTTGCGGCTCCAAAAGTAGTACCTTTTAAAATTACATTTGTAAACAAAACCGGTTCACCGGTTTCCTTATCAAAAATAAAGCCTTTCACACTGCCGGTTTGAGCAAAAGCACCACTAACATAAAAAAGAGTAACAATCAAAAAAATCTTCTTCATCATAAACGGGTATTTTAACAGCCAGTTCAGCAACACACTGAAAACCAACTGCAAGAGAATTTATTATATCCTAAACGAGCCACAAATTAAACGGGTAGTATTGTTTTAGTCGTCCAGCTCGTCAAGAATATCTAATTTTTTTCGCAGCAAAGATATACGTTTTTTAGCTCTTTCTATTTTTTCCTGAATTTCATCTACAAGTGCATTAGATGATTTGGAATCGTTAAAGAATCCAATATTATTTTCGTAGAGCGTAATTTCGTTTTCCAGATCCTTAATTTTATTGATAATTTTATTACGTTCTGGTGTAATCTTTTTCTTCAAACGTGGATTATCAAGCCAATTTTCAATTTTGTTTCTGAAGTTCATAAGGTTTCGCTTCTCATCTTCAATTTTCATACTATCGAAATGCTTATTGATAGCCTGGCGAAACTCTTTTTGCACTTCGTCTTTCTTATCGAAAGGCACAAAACCTATTTCAGACCACTCTTTTTGGAAATCGCTTAAAGTTTTCAGATCTGCTTCATCGTCGCCGGATAGTTCAAATTGTTTTACTTTTTCAATTAGCTGATTTTTCGCGTCAAGATTGTCATCTTGTCTTTTATCAATATTGGAAAAGAAATCTTTTTTTGCCTCAAAGAAGTGGTCACATGCAGCTCTGAAGCGTTTCCATAATGCTTCTGAGTTTTTGCGTGGCACCGGCCCTGTTTGTTTCCAAATTTTTTGTAATTGTATAAATTCGCCTGTAGTCTTTTTCCAGTCCGTACTATCTTTCATTGCCTCTGCCTGCAGACACAATTCGGCTTTTTTCTCCAGGTTTTCTTGTTCTTCGGCGTGTTTTTCTGCAAAATAAGCGCGCTTGGCATCGAAAAACTTATCGCATGCTGTTTTAAATCGTTGATATATTTCGTTATTGTATTTTTTGGGTGCGAAACCTATGGTTTTCCAGAGTTTTTGAATTTCAATAATTTCCTTGCTTTTTTCTTCCCATTTTTTGGGCTTTACCAGGTTGAGCTTATTGATTTCCTCTACTTTTTTACAAAGCGTCTCTTTAGATTCGAGATTTTTCTGCTGGTCTTTTTTCAGTCCTTCGAAAAACTCCTGATGGCGCTTGTTAATTTTTACTGTAGCCTCTTTAAAACGATCCCAAATTTCTTCTTTTTTCTCGCGTGGTACAGGTCCGATTTCCCGCCACTGCTGATGATACTCCTGCAATATTTTAAAAGCCTTAACTACGCTATCTTTGAGAAGCAATTGTTCTGCTTTCTCACACAAATTAACCTTGGCATCAAGGTTTTTACGTAAATCGAGATCTCTGAGTTCTTTATTAATTTTAACATAGTCATAAAACTGCTCAACCGCAAAGTGGTATTTTTCCCATATACCTTTCACCTCACTCTGAGGTACTTTTCCGATTTCGCGCCATCTGTCCTGCAGAGCCCTAAACTCCTGAAAAGTTTTATTTAAGGATTCCTCTTTATTAATAAGATTTTTTATGCTCTCAATAACTTCGAACCGCGCAGCAAGGTTATCTTCCTTATCTTTTTCAATTTTATCCAGGTAAGCAACTCTTTTGTCTTTGTAGAGCTGCATCAGATTATTGAAATTATCATTTACCGGATCCGGCGAAGGTTGAAAATCCTTTTCGTTGCCTCCTTCTGCAACAAATTCCTCTTTTTGTTTTGCAAGATCCCTTTGATGTTTCTTGTAAAACTGGCTTTTAATTGCCTCAACTCGTTTCCGTATTCTTTGTATTTCAAACTCATTGAGCAACCTCTCAAGCTCTGAAGTCAATTGGTCTTTACTCAATGCTCCATAATCGGAGTAATCTCCCTCATCCTCATCTTCATAAGGACTCTGCGCAGGGGGAAGAAGCTCATCTTGCTCGGAAAAAGATCCTGCAACCTGTTCTTCTTTCTTGTCCGTTGCGTTTTCTTCCTCTTTTTCCTGTTTTTCCTTCTTATCAGCATCTACTGGTGCCTGGTTACCGGAAACAGATTTGGTTTCTTGTGAAACCTCTTCTTTAAATATTTCTTTTTCAACCTCCTTGTTTTCTGACTCTTCAATTTGGTCTTTGGCTGGAGATTGCGCTTCATCAGAAGTGGATTCCTCTGATCCTTCAACTGGTGAAGATGGTGAATCGGTCAAATTTTCATCAGATCGCTGTTTTTCAGGCTCTGATGCATGAGAATTATCATTCTCAGGCGTCTGCGGCTTTTCGTTGAATTCATTCGTATTCATACTACGGCGGTATTTTGCTCTGTTTTATTCAAAAACTGTTACTTTAAACCTTACGAAAATAGATATTTCATCGAAATTCCTCAAAAATATCATGAACTGTTTTCATTTTTTTAAGCATCAAATAAAAATTAGTCAGTGAATTACGTAGAAATAACCGACTTAAAAACTCCACCAGACCATATTTCAAAAGCAAAACAGCGCATTCTGAAACACATTGTAGCCAATGAATTTACCCTCTTGCTATTTTTTGCTAATTTTACACCAAAAAAATGCGCATTGATATACTTGCAGTAATTCCGGAGATGCTTGAAGGTCCGCTCAATAATTCCATTATTAAAAAAGCGCAGGAAAGTGGAACAGCCACCATTAAAATACACAGTCTAAGGAATTACTCAGACAATAAACACAACCGGATTGACGATTACGCCTATAGTGCTGGTGCCGGGATGGTTTTGCGTGTAGAACCTGTTTACAAAGCCATATCGGACCTTAAGTCACAGAGAAAATATGATGAAATTATTTACACTTCACCAGACGGCGAAGTATTTAACCAGCAACAGGCAAACCAACTTTCCACTTACGAAAACATCATTATTTTGTGTGGCCATTATAAAGGAATTGACCAAAGAATAAGAGACCATTTGATTACAAAAGAAATTTCCATAGGCGACTATGTGCTTACTGGCGGAGAACTGGCCGCAGCAATAATTACTGATAGCGTAATAAGATTATTGCCTGGCGCAATGGGCGATGAAACATCGGCACTTACCGATTCCTTTCAGGATGGTCTTTTGGCACCTCCTGTTTACACGCGGCCAGCCGATTTTAATGGATGGAAAGTACCAGATATATTACTTTCAGGAAATGATGCAGCTGTTGAAGAATGGAAAATGCAGCAGGCACTTGAACGCACAAAAAAACTAAGACCCGACCTATTAGATGATTTGGATCATAATAACTAAACAATTTCTTTATGACTTTACTAAAATCAGTTTTGCTACTTGCTCTGTTATTTACAATTTCACTCACACCTGCACAGGACAAATCATTTGCTACCAAAATAATTGATCGTTTGGCTTCCGAAGCTTTTGACGGTCGTGGTTATGTAAACAATGGCGATATTAAAGCTGCCCGTTATATTGCTTCTGAGTTTAAAAATTCCGGGGCTCTACCACTTGGGAAAAGCTATTTACATCCATTTAATATCTCCATTAATACTTTTCCCGATACAGTTTCTGTAAAAGTTGATAAAAAAAACCTAAAAACGGCAAAAGACTTCATGGTTGGTGGGGGGTCAAAGGAAACCAATGGTACTTATGAACTTGTATATATTGACACTACGGAATTAAATAACCTGGCGGATATAAATCAGGATATAAATGATAAAGTTGTTGTGTTGCCTGCTGCTGCAGAAAAAGATAAACGCACCTACAAACTAAATGCAGCAGGATATATTTTCACGCACAAAAATAACCTGTATTGGCGATTAAGCGATGCTGTAGAGGTAAAACCATACTTTTATCTCCATACTTACGATTCACTCATAAATGATTCGAAAACCATAAATGCAAATATCAACAACACTTTTTACGAGAATTACCGTACTGCAAACGTTATGGCAATGATAGAAGGCAGTGCAAAACCTGATTCTTTCTATGTTTTCACAGCTCATTATGATCATCTTGGGCGCATGGGCAGTGAAGTATTTTTCCCCGGGGCAAACGATAATGCCAGTGGCACAGCCATGTTACTCGATATGGCACGCCATTACAGTAAACCAATGAATAAACCAGAGTATTCAATGATTTTCATGGCTTTTGCAGCCGAAGAATGTGGTTTATTTGGATCTGAATATGCTGCAAACAATTCACCTGTTGCGCTAGACAAAATTAAGTTTCTATTTAATCTTGATATGGTTGGATCCGGCAGCGGCGGTATCGGTATGGTAAATGCTAAAGTAGAGCCAAAAGCAGATAGCCTAATCAATGCGATCAACGACGAAAAGAATTACTTTTCGGATATAAGATCAGGAGGAGCCCGCTGCGTGAGCGATCACTGTGCCTTTGCACGAAAAAACGTTCCGGCAATTTTCATATTCACAAGAGGTAAAGAATATATGCACTATCATACCATATCGGATAGTGGGCCTGTACCGCTTACAAAATGGGATGAATTATTTAACCTATTGAATAATTTTATGCGTTTGTATTAATTATGGATCATCTAACAATAATTGATGAAGCAGCCAAATACGTAAAACACAAACTCTTTGATTTCCAAGAGGGCGGACACGACTGGCTGCATACCTACCGGGTTTGGCAAACCACAAAATCACTGGCCATACACACAAAATGCAATAAAACAGTTGCAGAGCTAGGAGCGCTTTTCCATGACATAGCCGATGCTAAATTTACAAATGGAGACGAAACCATTGCAATTAAGCTAACCGAAAACTGGCTGCAACAGGAAAAGTTAGAAAAAAATATTATTTCAGCCGTATTACACATTGTAAAGCATGTTTCGTGGAGAAAACAATACAAATATGATGCTTTGAACTATCCCGAACTTGCTATTGTGCAGGATGCCGACAGGCTCGATGCTATAGGAGCAATTGGTATAGCCAGAGCTTTTAGCTACGGAGGTTTTGCCAAACGACCAATTATTGTTCCAGCTTCAGAAGCAAATCAGTTAAATGGCATAGAAGATACCATCAGCCACTTTTACGAAAAACTTCTGCACATTAAAGATAGCTTGCACACTGAACATGCAAGAGCCTTAGCTCATGAGCGACATGAATTCATGCTTCAGTTTCTCAATCAAATTCATAAGGAAGTTTCATTATCATCGCATGATTATTGAACAGCTGAAAAATCGCCAATATTGAGTAAACGTGTTCAACTTTTATCCTAAAAGCGCTTTCACTTTTTTAAATAATGTGTATGAAGATATTGGTTTTGACACATAACTGTCGCAGCCTGCATCAAGTGCCTTTTGCTCATCATCGGCCAGGGCAAATGCAGTTGTGGCTACAATTGGAATATCAGAAGCTATTTTTTTGATATATCTTGTAGCATCGTAACCATTAAGCTCGGGTAACTGAATATCCATGAGAATAAGATCTACAGGGGTATTTTTCACCTGCTCAATGGCCTGATAGCCTGTAAAGGCGCGTAAAACATTGATTTTTTTCTTCTTCAACATTGAAGCAAGATAATGATATGATGTGTCTTCATCTTCCACAATAAGGACATGTTTATTGGCAAACTCCTCCCACTCATTAAGGTTATAAAAATCATCATTCTCCTCAGCTCCCCGCTTATGAGGCAAAGTAAAAATGAAGGTTGATCCCTCACCTTCAACTGAATCCACATTTATTTCACCACCCATGAGTTCGACCAAACCTTTTGAAACGGCTAAACCAAGGCCTGTACCCCGATAAATTTTGTCGGCCGGATTATCGAGCCTTCTGAAGCGCTCGAAAATATGCCTTTTAGCCATTTCGGGTATTCCCATTCCGGTGTCTTTCACCCTGAAAACCAAAAAATTGTCTTTTTTATCCAGTTCTACACTTATCTCACCTGCTTCGGTAAATTTTAAGGCATTTGAGATCAGGTTCTGCAATACTTGCATCAACCGGCTCTTATCTGCTTTTATTTGTGCCTGATTTTGATCCGGTAAGCCATCAAACTTTAAAGTTATATTCTTCTCGCTCATATCGAGCTCTTTCTGATACACCCGCTCCAAATCCTTAAGTAACACATTGATATTAAAATCAAAAGAATTAAGCTTCAGGAGGTTTGCTTCAATTTTTGATACGTCAATGATATCATCAATAAGTTGCAGCAGCTGATGGCTATTCTTTTCAATTATGTTGAAATATTCCTGCTTTTCATCATTTGGAATTTCCTCCTGAAGCAACAGCTCTGCAAAACCAATCACGCCGTTCATAGGTGTGCGTATTTCGTGGGACATATTTGCAAGAAAGGCGGACTTCAGGCGGTCAGACTCTTCTGCTATCAGTTTAGCTTTTACGAGCTCCTGCTCTGCTTGCTTTCTGGCAGTAACTTCGCGCACAATAGAGAGCACTTCCCCATTTCCACTCGGAACCATTCTGGCTTCGAAATGTGCAGTGCGATCGTTGATTTGCATCTGATACTCATGAATTACATGCTGATTGGTTCTGAGTACCTGTCGAATTTTTGCGTGATTAGCTGTAGCAATATCAGCGGGCAAAATTTCTATTGACTTTTTACCAATAAAATCAGAAGGACCCATTAATAAATTCCGCATTTGCCCCTGTGGTGTATGAAAATCCAGGAAAATCCCATTCGAATCCTGAATGAACATCATATCGGGGATGGCCATCAACATGGCATTTTGCTCCTGGGTTTTGCGTATATGTCGAGTTTCCAGGTTGCGTATATCAGTTACATCCTGAATAATACCAAAAACAACTCTGGAATCATCAGACTCTGTCATTAACTCACAATGAATCAAATGAACCCGTTCTTCTCCATTTATCTGTGTACTGTACTCATACTCAAATGGACCCTCTTTGCTGGCATATTCCTCAAGACCTTTCTTAACTTCCTTTTGATCTTGTGTTTCAAAAAAATTGAAATAATCGTCCATTTCAAAAGCTCTCACTGAATCGATTTGAAACAGCGCTTTTGCCTCCTCAGAAAAACTTGCTTTATTGGTTTTTTGGTTCCATTCGAAATAGGCCAAACGCGCAATTTCCTGTGCGCGTCGCAATTTAAATTGACTTGTTTCGACTAATCGCGTAATATTTTTTCGCTCGGTTATATCCATTACAAGAAATACGTAGCGCTCATCCTTACTCCCGATAATAGGGGCTATGCGACCTTCGAACCACTTTAACTCATCTGCAATTGACAATTGATACTCAATTACTGTAGGATTACCGGTTTCCCGTACCTTGCGAATACCTGCAAGGGCTTTATCCGCAACATAGGCTGGTAAAACCTCTTTAAATGTTTTATTGAGCATAAAAGAGAACTCTTTGTACAAAAGATCCTCTTTATCTGTTAAAATATCGAGATATGTGCCTTTTTCATCTATCAGAAAAACAATATCAGGCAGGGAGTGTATTATCGCCTCCAGGTAGCCAATTTGTGTAACATCTGACTGGCTATCCAAAAGAGAGCGTAAGCGTTTATTCTCTGCTTCAAGTTTTTTTATTCTGTTTTCATATGCCTTGTTTCCTTCCATAATATTGAATTATTTTGGAAAACGATTAATCATTTTCTTCTCCGCCCTGCTGCGCCCTGGGTAAAGAAAAAGAAAAAATACTCCCCTCTCCCAGTTTACTATCAACCATCACATCGCCACCATTACGCTTTGCAAATTCTTTGCATAATATCAGACCAAGACCTGTGCCTTCTTCATTGGCAGTACCAACTTTTGATTTATTGTAGCCTATTTTAAAGAGTTTATCCAGATCCTCATCACTAATCCCGATCCCCTCATCTTTTACGCTTGTAATTACTTTATCACCCTCAATTTCAGTGTAGGCCGTAATTCTACTATCATTGTTACTGAACTTAATTGCATTGGTGAGTAAATTACGCAAAATGGTATTTACCATATCGACATCGGCCCAAACCTCCAGGTCATTATCAACTTTTTCTTCGACCACAATTTGTTTTACTTCAGCATTGGCGTGGATTAAAGAAAAGTTCTCCTGGAAAAGCGCATGCATATTTAATCTCCTTGGCTTGTATGAGAGTCTGCCTGTTTGCGCCCTTGACCATTGTAAAAGATTTTCAAGAAGCGAATGAAGTTGTTTAGATGATTTATATATCAACTCAATGAACTCCTGTTTTTCCTGGTCGGTAAAAGAGTTCATATCCTGGGCCATAACTTCTGTAAGTCCCAGGAAACCCGCGATAGGGTTTTTAAGATCGTGGGCAATAATAGAAAAGAATTTATCCTTGCTTGTATTGAGCTCATGCAGCTGTTTACGCTGATTCTCAATTTCTTTTTTCTGGTTATTAATAATATTGTAGGCCTTTCGTAAATCGACCATTTTGCCAAAAAGCTCAATGGTGCGTTTGCGAAATTTGACATAAGTGTTTTCTAGTGCAGCACGCTTGCGGTTAATCTCTTCATTCTTTTTTTCAAGCTCTTCATTTTGTATACTGATGATCTTTTTAGCCTTTTTCAGATCAATCATTTTACCAAAAAGCTCAATGGTACGCTGACGCGATTTTTCGTTCTGCAGTTCAATTTTCTTACGGTGCTTCTCAAGCTCGTCATTTTTATCCTGCACCTTTTTAATTAGTTCTGTCAGCCTTTCTTTCTCACTATTTGAAAACATTTCTTCCATCTGAAACCATATCTTGTGTACAAAGCTAAAAAAAATTGAACGTTACAATAATGATTTTATTCAGTTTGTTCTGTCAGAGCATAAATATTTTGGACATTTTTATATTATTTTTCAACAAAAAATTTGCTGCAACTACATTACTCAGTAAATTCGCACGTTTTTGATTACCAGACCTAACGCTAATCATATGTTTTTTATCAAAAGGTTCCTTTACAAAACCCTTGGACTTAGAGGCTATTTAAAGCTTATCAGCCAAATATTTTTCTTATCGTACAAAAAAGGATGGCTTAAAAACAAGAGAGAATATTATTGCCATTACTACATCAAAAATCTGATTCAAAAAAATGATGTTATTATCGATATCGGCGCCAATTTAGGTTATTACAGCCAGTTATTTGCAAAACTAACAGGTAAAGATGGCAAGGTTTACGCTGTAGAACCTGTAGAATTGTTCCGCAACATTCTTTCTGAAAACCTAAGTAGGATATCGAATGTGGAGGTCCTGCCCTACGCGTTGGGCCAAAATAGTGGAGAGCAAATATCAATGGGGCTCCCTGCCAGTAATAAGTATCTAAGCCATGGCAGAACCCATGTGGTTTCTAAAAACGAAAAAAACGAATTCGAAAGGCAGTTTAAAGCAGAGATGCGAAATCCGAACGATCTTTTTAAAGATTTAAAAAAGATCGATTACATTAAATGCGATATCGAAGGTTACGAAATAGTAGTGATTCCAGAAATGCTTCCCCTTTTGAAGGAACATAAACCAATCTTACAAATTGAAACCGATGGCAGTAACAGGAAAAAGATTATTGATATACTAGTACCGCTGGGCTACAAAATCTTCTATATTGATGCTGATGGAGCAAAGCATTACAACATAGATAATCCGCCGGAATTCTCCGGTGATTTGATCTTTAGCCTTAATGACCTTGAGAACTCAACTAAAGGAGATATATAAGCAGCACAGGATCATGCGGTATAGAGTTTAAGAAAATGCTGAAGCTTTAGCGGATTCAATACAAATCCAAATAAAATATATTCAAAAAAAACTAAAAATTTACGGCAGAAGTAACCTCTGCCGTAAATTTTTTGACAAAACACAAATCGCGTTTTCATTTATTTAGCACTCTCCAATATATTGTTTATTACAACAAGTGGTGTTTACTTCCCCGCTGATAAAACTGGGCATCAACAACAGCCACACTTATTAACCTTACAATTTCGTTTATGCTACTTTCAAGTTGTAATACATGGGCAGGCTTACGTGTTCCGAGTAAAATAGGTCCGATAAGCTCTGCATCAGAGACTCCGCTTATAAGTTTGTAAGCAATATTTCCGGAGCTAAGATTAGGGAATATCAGTGTGTTAATGTGCCGCCCAACAAGTTTACTAAACGAATAGCGTTTACTGATTAGATCAGGGTTTAAAGCAAAATTTGCCTGCATTTCGCCATCTACATTCAAGTCCGGATAATCTTTGTGCAAAATTTTTACAGCTTCGCGCACTTTAGCTGGACTTCCGCCTCTAACTGACCCAAAGTTTGAATATGATAACATGGCAATATTGGGCTCAAACCCAAGTTTTTTAATCTCTTCTGCTGCAAGCACTGTAATATCAGACAATGTTTGAGCATTGGGTTCTCTGTTTACAGCCACATCGGCAAGAAAAAGAGGCCCTTGCTTGGTTAGTACAATATACATACTTGCCACCCGGTTTACACTCTTGCGCGCACCTATAACTTCAATTACCGGTCGCAAAGATTCTCCGTACTTTGTCTGTTGTCCAGTTATAAAGGCATCGGCCTGTCCGGTTTCAAGCATCATTACACCATAATAATCGCAATTAGTCATCATGCGGTGGGCAGCATTATAGCTAATACCTTTACGTTGACGCAAAGCAAAAAGCTCTTTGGCAAAATAGTCTCTGCGTTTTTCTTCACCCTGACATACATTGTCAATAAGAGTCAATTTCGATATATCGAGATGATACTCCTCTGCGATTTGTTTTATTTTGGTAGTGTTTCCTACAAGAATTGGCTCTGCAATTTGTTGCTCTTTTGCCATCAATGCAGCACGAATAACCTGATAGTTATCGGCTTGTGAGAGCACAACGCGTTTCGGATCTTGTTTGGCTCTTTCGTAGACTTGTTTTACAAGCTTATTTTCGAGGCCTGCCCGGCGACGTAGTTCGGCAGCATACTCTTCCCAGTCGGCAATTGGCGTACGTGCAACGCCAGATTCCATTGCTGCTTTGGCCACAGCAGGCGCAACTTCCGTAATTAACCGTGGATCGTTGGGTTTGGGAATTATATAATCTTTACTAAAGGTTATTCCTTTCAGGTTGTATGCCTTATTTACCTCTTCGGGAACAGATTTTTTTGCAAGATCGGCCAATGCATAAACAGCAGCAATTTTCATTTCCTCATTAATATCAGTAGCTCTTACATCAAGGGCACCCCTGAATATATAGGGAAATCCAAGCACATTATTCACCTGGTTTGGATAATCTGATCGACCGGTAGCCATCATTATATCATTTCTGGCAGCATGTGCATCTTCCCAGGTAATTTCGGGGTCCGGATTGGCCATTGCAAAAATAATAGGATTGCTGGCCATACTTTTAACCATATCTTTCGAAAGCACATTTCCGACAGATAATCCCAGGAACATATCGGCATCATTCATTGCATCTTCGAGGGTATGAACATCACGCTCTGTGGCAAACTCCTTTTTTTGCTCGCTGAGTTTCTCTCTGTCCTTACGCACAACGCCCTTGCTATCGCACATTACAATATTTTCGGGCTTCACACCCAATGCTTTATAAATACGCAAACATGCAATGGCTGAGGCACCAGCTCCATTGGCGACTACCTTAATCTTATCAATTTTTTTACCACCAAGCTCCAATGCATTTAATAAGCCGGCGCCTGAAATTATAGCTGTCCCATGCTGATCGTCGTGCATAACGGGGATATCGAGTTCATCCTTTAGTCTTCTTTCAACATGAAAACACTCAGGTGCCTTTATATCCTCTAAGTTAATGCCACCAAATGTTGGAGCTATGGCCTTGATATGCTCTACCAGTTTATCGGGGTCTTTTTCATCAATTTCGATATCAAAAACATCGACGTCAGCGAAAGTTTTAAAAAGCAGCCCCTTACCTTCCATTACCGGTTTGGAGGCGCTGGCTCCAATATCGCCAATACCCAGCACAGCCGTTCCGTTTGATATTACAGCAACTAAATTACCCGCTGCTGTGTACTTGTAAACATCATCCGGATTTTTCTCAATTTCACGGCATGGTTCAGCCACACCCGGAGAATAAGCTAAAGAGAGATCATACTGTGTACTATTGGGCTTGGTAGGTATCACTTCTATTTTACCGGGCCTGCCGGATGAGTGATAATCCAATGCTTCCTGTTTTGTGAATTTTTTCATGATGTTTGGAATTTAGTGTTTCCACAATTGTTTAATAGATTATTGCCAGGGTTTATGTAAAAGAAATTGATTTAAATAAACCCTGTAGTTACTATATGATTAAAATTTCTCGTCGTATTTAGTCCACAAATAATCTCCTAATTCCCAGGCTTTTTTAACTACTTTCTCTCCTTTCTCAATCACATAATTAGTTAAAAACTCCCTGCGTTTTTTGGTGTTTTTAATGCTTTTGGCCTTTTCGTCGGTTTCCTCTAATTCATCAATAAATACTTTCTGCATCGGATTCCATACAGCATCCAAATCCTTATGCATATCGCCCCATCTCTGAGCTGCCAGCGTACCAAGCCTATTAAATGCCCACCATGCCGATTCACGTGTATAACCGTTTATTCGACCAGGCGTTTTATACGATTCGGGCAAATCGGTCGCACCGCAATACACTGGAATATAAACCGAAGAAGCGATATTATCCTGTGCAAGCCACACAACACCGCCTACATCATCGGGAAGCCAGTCGCGGCTCTGCGTAATTGTTCCATACATGGTGTACCAGCGTGCTATGGTTCGTTCACCAAGAAAGCGAATGTGTCCATCGTCATTCACATGGTACCAACCACCACTCACGTCATCTATATCGAGTTGATCATAAGGCAGGAAAGGATTGGCCAAAGGTGAAATAACGCTTTCTCCATCTTCGTTTGTTGTGGTTATATTTCTACGCATATCGTAAGGCGTGCCCTGGTAATAGTCTTTAAATACGCGGCGCATGTCTTCAACCGACACCTTTTTATCGGGTTTTACAGAAAAGGGATAATTCTCTGATGTGGGACTCAAATTGAGCGATGGAGCAAGGAGGTCAAAAACCCTCCATTCGCGCCTGCGTGAAGCTACAGATTTACGACTTTCAGGTGCATAAACATCACAGAATCGAAAAGTTTCGTCTTCCTTCCACCAACCTTGTGCTTTTGCATAACTGTAGATATTATCTGATGCTTTAAAATAATCAGGATTGTCCAGATCGATTTCTTTAATTGTAGAAGCGTTGGCATTAACAGAAATATGATCGTCTGGTACACGTTGGGCAACCCAAATAGCACCTACATTTCCTTTACCCGGTCCAACAACCTCAAAGTGCCATACTTCTTTTGGATCAGCAATGGTAAGGGCTTCACCATAATCGCGCCATCCGTGTTCGGCGAGCAAACGGCCGGCAAGCTTGATGGCTTCTCTTGCAGTAGTGGCACGCTCAAGCATTAACTGAACCAATCGTTGACAGTCGATTTTGCATTCTTTGCTAAAGAGCTCTTCACGTCCGCCAAAAGTTGATTCCCCGATTGCAAGCTGATGCTCGTTCATACAGGGATAGGCAGTATTTATAAACTGGTAAGTATGCTCGGCCTGTGGTATACTGCCTATTGGAATATGTGCATATGCCGGCATCACAAGGGAATCGGTAGATTCTCTTTTGTAAACGGTAAAACGCTCACTGGGCTTATGGTCTTTGGCAGGTACAATATCCATCCAACTTCTGGTTCTGTGGCTGTCATCAGTATGCGATGTCATCACAGAACCGTCTGAGCTGGCATTTTTGCCAACAGTTATAGAAGTGCAACCTTCAGGGTATCCACCTTTCCAGTCGCTTTTATCCTGCGCATTTACTGTAATAGAGAAGATGATTAAAATAGAGGCTAAAATTGTAATGTGTCTCATTTTCAAGTATTTTAAATTTAATTATCAGTTTTATTAAAATTAATTCAGGTCATAGACGTTAAATCCTTTATTAAAACGCTGAAACGGTATGTCAAGTAATTTATTTAAATAAGCTTTATCAGCTACAAAATCAATATTCTGACAATCGACCACCACAACCGGGAAAGCTGAAACCTGCTTAAAGAATCTGAAGTAACTTTTTTGAATTTGCTCAAGATACGTATTAGAGATATTACTTTCGTAGGTTCTGCCCCTACGGGCAATATTTTGAAGTAGTTGTTCAGGATTTTGGTGCAAATAAATTACAATATCTGGTTCCGGCAGCGTACTGGTCATAGAATGAAATATCCGTGCATACAATTTAAAATCAGCTTCATCAAGTGTTGTAGAGGCAAATATCAGCGATTTTTTAAGATAATAGTCAGCTACAATGGCATCGTGAAACAAACTGCTTTCAAGTTCTTCTTTAAGCTGTCTGAACCGCTCTACAAGGAAAGAAAGCTCCAATTGAAGGGCATATTTGTCCGGATTTTCATAAAATAGGGGCAAAAAAGGATTATCCACAAATTGCTCATAAATTTCTTTTGCGTTTAAATGCCGGCAATAAGCTTCTGTAAGCGTAGTTTTTCCGGCACCAATATTTCCTTCAACAACTATGTAGCGATAGTTTGAACCAGGCTTCTCGGTCATAAAACGAAGATATAAAAAAAGTAGCTCAAAAAGAAAATTTCCTGAAGGGTCGAAAAAGACTTATTATTGGGATCTTTACGAAAGGTCATTGGTCAATTCAGAGAAAACATTTGAAGCGTTCTGCCCTTCATAGAGCACATTAAAAACAGCTTCTGCAATGGGCATATCAATGTTTAATTTTTCCATAAAATGAGCAAGGCCTTTTGCGCCATAATATCCCTCGGCAATTTGAAGCATCTCCATACGGGCATACTTAACACTGTAGCCCTTTCCAATCATTACACCAAAATTCCGGTTCCTACTGTATTGCGAATACATGGTAACAAGTAGGTCACCCAGGTAAGCCGACTCAATGATGTCCGCATTTACACGACATACTTTTGACATAAACTCACGCATTTCCTGAGTGGCATTACAAACAAGCACAGCCTGAAAGTTATCGCCATAGCCCAGGCCATGATATATTCCTGCAGCAATGGCATACACATTTTTGGCAACAGCAGCAAACTCAGTACCTACTATATCGTGAGAGATTTTAACATTTATATGATGGTTTTTCAGAAGCAACTTGAGCTCTTTTGCCAAATCAACATGTTCAGAAGCAACAGTTAAATAGGTTAGCTTCTCAGAAGAAACCTCTTCTGCATGACTTGGACCTGCAATCATAGCAAAATGTTCTCTGGGCACATTGAACTCCCTGAACAAATAATCAGCTACAATTTCATTTGACTCAGGAATGATGCCTTTTACTGCAGAAACTACTTTTTTGTCCTTTAACGGATAGGTGGATTTTGATAAAACGCTATGCAGAAATGCAGATGGGACGACAAGAATAATAATAGATGAGGCCTCAATTAAGTCATCTATTTTAATAGTAACCCTCAGCCTTGGCATATTTAATGAGGCAGATGACAAATAATGGGGGTTATGACCATATTCATATACATGCTCCCGTATTTCCTGGGATTGAACAAACCAGTTTACATGGTATCCGTTTTGAGTAAGTAAATTAACAAGGGCTGTTCCCCAGCTTCCACTACCAATAACACCAATTGTCGTCTTCACGGTCAAATATTTTAATGGTAGCAGGTGCTACCTATTTATAACTACAAAATAAACAGAATCCCGGTTGAATATCAATTTTAAGGCAGAAAAACAGCATTCCAAACAAAAAAATGCCCTGCAATATGCTTATTGCAAGGCACTTCACAAATACATTTAATTTACACACTATTCCATGCGCATTTTTATATTCATATCCATCTTAATCGCCATCTGATTAGCTGTCAGCTTCATAAACATTTTCATATCTGAACTTTCCAGAAAACCTCTTTCAAGGTCAAATAATACCCAGCCACCAATGGTATTATCTTCGGCAGACATTTCAACGCCTTCCTGAATACTTTCCATTATAAATTCTCCCTGTGGTTCAAGTATCACATAACGCTTGTCTTCGCTAATGCTTAGAACTTTATATTTCATATCTACCTTCATACTCATTCCGGAATTTCCGGTTTCAATTATACCGGCATCGTATACATCGCCTTCTTTTACAGGCTCATCAGGAAGGGCCACAAAAGCGTTTTGTGCAAACTGGTCAGACATTGATTCCAACTGTCCTTTTACCTGCGCACCCTGCTCAGCCGGAAGGTTATCCATAATGGCATCCATATTCATTTCCACAACTTTTCCGCTGGGTGTAATTTCAGAGGAAATTTCATTGTTGAGTAAAGAGGTAAAAACACCGGCACTTGGATTATTTTCCATATCTTCCTCACTATCGGAGTCGAACTTCATAGGCTGCGGACCATCCATAGAAACAGCAACACGCGTAAATTCAACACCAATTTTGGCATTACCATTTTCAGTTACCTCATTAATTTTATAATTACTCTCCATGGTCATTTGCATGGGCATCTTTTGTCCCATCATTTCCATGTTCATTTCTGTTTCCATAATCATATGAGCTGAATCGCCTTCAGTGAAATAATATTGCAACTTCACAGCTTCGTCGCTAGTGGCAGAAAATTCAGGAATACCACTTTCAGTTTCATAATTTATTGTAACTGAAGATTTACCTGTTTCTTCATTATTCTGTTTGTTTCCATTTTGGCAGGCCACCATAAAAAGGGCCGCAACCCAAAAAATCAGAACTTTTCTCATAATGTCAATTGTGTTTAGTTAATAAGTCTTTTTATCAGGATAAATTTGTTTTAAAGTTAATATAAAATCATTGCTATCGCTCAATTTTCTAGAGAATTCACTCTTACTTATGATCTGATATTTGTTATACCCTTTTTCAACAGCCTCATTTAGTTTCTTTACTGCAACACTATTCTTACCCATTTTCAAAAATCTTTTGGCAGCAAGAAATTCAACATCAGGATTACGAGGGTCTATTCTCCTGTATATGTCCAGACTTTGCTCAGCTTTTGCGAACTGCTTCTGCCTGATGTAATTGTCAACAGCCATATACTGCAATAAACTCATGTATTGACGAACCCGTGCCTGAAAATGCATACTGTTACCAGACTGCTCAATTTGATCTAGCCATTTAAGCCAAAACCCTTTTGAATTTGTACCAAAATTCCGCTTTAAATCATTTTGAATTTTAAGTTCTTCAGCAAACTCCATTTTTAGCTGCTCGAGCATGGGCTCTACTTGTTTACCAATACCTGGATTGTTCTGAATTGCGTTATCACCTTTTGACTTCAGCAGAAAGTAATGGTTCAATTGCCGCAAGGTGGTATCTTTCGAACTAAATGCCAGGTCTGTGCCTGGATTTTTACACCAACTCAGCGCAGCCATAAAAACATCTGCCGGAGGCCATTCATGCCCGCCATCGAATACCATGCATAAATCTGGTTCATGATACTGATCAGTTAACGCATATTGAAGGACTTCTCTCAGGTTAAAATCATTCATTCCAGCAATGGATACCACAGGTTTAGTAATTTCCTTTTTTGCTGCACCTCCTGCCCCAAGACTTATGACCCCTTGTACAGAAAGCCCAGATTGCGCCAACACTTGTGCAAAACGCCCACCGCCACTGAACCCAGCCACATAAACCTGATTCATGTCTGCACCCTCTGAGGCGGCTCTGCCCAGCATCTTTTTTACAATTTTTTGCGACAATGCACCACTCGTCCCATTTTTCCATTGATTTGAAGCAACCACACCAAAACCTGCATCTGAAAGGGGTAAACCAAAAGCATTTATAAATTGTGTCCCCCTGGCTTGCGCATCGAAAAACAGCACTACAGGCCATTTATCACCAGAAGTTTCAGGTTTTGTCACAGCAACATCGGACAAATAGACTATTTCTTGCGATTCATGGTCTGGGGCCTGTTTTTTAGTTCCAGGATTACAAGCACCCATTCCGAAAAGCCCTGCAACTAAGAGAATTTTTATTATTGTAGTATTCATGATAATACGAAATTATAAAAATAGCAGCAAACATCACTTTATTACAAAGAGTTATTTCCTTTCCGTATCTTAAATCATTACTTTTGCATCAAAATTAAAACCTATAATACATGAGTACTGATGACAAAAAGGTGATTTTCTCCATGGTAAATGTGAGCAAAAAAACACCGCAAGGTAAACAAATCCTCAAAGATATATACCTCTCATTTTTCTATGGAGCTAAAATTGGCATATTGGGTCTGAACGGAGCAGGAAAATCAACTGTACTGCGCATAATTGCAGGTTTAGACAAAGAGCATGAGGGCGAGGTACATTTTTCCCCAGGTTATTCAGTGGGACATTTGCCACAGGAGCCTTACCTCGACGAAGAAAAAACAGTAATGGAAATTGTTAAAGAAGGTGCTCAGGACACAGTAGACCTACTGAATGAATACGAACAAATAAACGCAGCATTCATGGATGAAGATGTAATGAATGATGCCGATAAGATGGACCAACTGGTAAAGCGGCAGGGTGAAGTACAGGAAAAGCTGGACCAGGTAGGCGCATGGGATTTAGACTCAAAGCTTGAACTGGCCATGGATGCCCTGCGCACCCCTCCGGGCGACACACCGGTAAAAATACTCTCCGGAGGAGAGCGCCGCAGAGTTGCTCTTGTTCGCTTACTGTTACAGGAACCCGATATTTTACTGCTCGATGAGCCCACCAACCACCTCGATGCAGAATCGGTTCACTGGCTCGAACAACACTTGCAACACTACAAAGGAACTGTTATTGCTGTAACCCACGATCGTTATTTTCTGGATAATGTAGCTGGTTGGATACTTGAGCTTGACCGGGGCGAAGGTATTCCTTTTAAAGGAAACTATTCTTCGTGGCTGGAGCAAAAAATGAACCGTTTGCAGGAAGAAGAAAAACAAGAGTCAAAAAGACAAAAGGCTCTTAATAACGAACTTGAATGGGTACGCCGGGGCCCCAAAGGCAGACAAAGTAAAGGCAAGGCAAGATTAAACAACTATGAGGCCATGCTTGCCGAAGACATAAAAGAAAAAGAAAAAAACGTAGAAATCCCCATTCCCAACGGACCAAGGCTGGGCAGCGAAGTCATCAAAGGCATTAATTTATCGAAAGCCTATGAAGACAGGTTACTTTTTGAAGACCTGAACTTTGAGCTACCCCAGGCGGGCATTGTGGGCATTATAGGCCCAAATGGTGCTGGTAAAACCACGCTTTTCCGAATGATAATGGGAGAAGAAACACCCACATCAGGAGAAATAAAATTAGGAGAAACCGTTCAAATTGGGTATGTAGATCAACAACATGAAGATATTAACCCTGAGAAAACAGTTTATGAGGTCATAAGCGGTGGTGAAGAAGAAATTGAGGTAGGTGGCCAGCGTATTAATGCAAGGGCATATACCAGCAGGTTTAATTTCAGCGGACCCGACCAGCAAAAAAAGGTTGGTGTATTGTCAGGAGGGGAACGAAACCGCTTACATCTGGCCATGACCCTCAAAACCGAAGCCAACGTATTACTGCTTGATGAGCCGACAAACGACATTGATGTAAACACATTGCGGGCACTGGAAGAAGGCATACAACACTTTGCGGGCTGTGCGGTGGTAATATCCCATGACAGGTGGTTCCTTGACCGAATTTGCACGCACATATTAGCTTATGAAGGTGATTCGAAAGCACACTTTTTCGAAGGAACCTATTCAGAATATGAAGATAACTTGAGGAAACGCATGGGCGGAGAAATCATTCCAAAGCGGATCAAGTACAAAAAGCTAACACGTTAAAATCCAATTTCCAAATCCCAACAATCAAGCTATAGAAGAAAACAAAAGATTTTTGGGGTTTGGAATTTCAGGGTTTTTAAAACAAATTCCCCTGACTTGCCGGATCAATCTTCCCAAGATGTTTATAGGCCAGTGGTGTTGCTTCGCGCCCTCTGGGCGTACGTTTTAAAAACCCCTCCTTGATAAGAAAAGGTTCGTATACCTCCTCAACTGTACCTGCATCCTCTCCTATTGCCGTTCCGATTGTATTTAACCCGACAGGGCCACCCTGAAACTTATCAATTATGGTTGTCAGAATGCGGTTATCCATTTCGTCAAGACCATATTTATCTATATTGAGTGCTTCCAGTGAATACATAGCAATATCTTTATCCACTTCTCCATTACCTTTAACCTGGGCGAAGTCGCGCACACGTCTGAGCAGAGCATTGGCAATACGCGGAGTTCCGCGGCTTCGTGAAGAGATTTCTTCCGCGGCATCATCGTGAATAGGAATATTCAAAATACCGGCCGAACGATGTATAATACGCTTAATAACCTCTGCATCGTAATATTCAAGGTGAAGATTTATACCAAAACGCGCCCTCAGAGGGCTTGTCAAAAGGCCTGAACGAGTAGTGGCAGCTACCATTGTAAATGGCTCCAGGTTGAGTTGCACCGTGCGGGCACTGGGTCCTTTATCTATAAGAATATCAATTCTGAAATCTTCCATGGCAGAATAAAGATATTCTTCCACAATGGGATTCAAACGGTGAACTTCGTCGATAAAAAGCACATCATGCGGTTCAAGACTGGTAAGAATACCAGCCAAATCGCCCGGCTTATCAAGTACCGGACCACTTGTTAATTTGAAGCCTACATTGAGTTCGTTGGCAATGATATTTGCCAGTGTGGTTTTACCGAGTCCGGGTGGACCATGCAAAAGCGCGTGATCCAACGCATCACCACGCATTTTTGCAGCCTGAACAAATATCTGAAGGTTTTCCAGTATTTTAGTCTGCCCATTGAAATCATCAAATGTAAATGGACGTAGCTGCTGCTCAAAATCCTGATCTTCTGATGCCCCTTGCGCCCTTATATCAAATTCTTCACTCATCGTTTGTGCTATTTTAAAAGGTAAAAATACACATTTCAATAATGATTTGGAAATCTCATTACAGGGAATGAAGATTCATCCGAATAAAATAATGTTCTGAGCACTTTTTTATTTTCAACTCCAAAATATTACTTTTGATTACCTATGGCAACAACAGTACTCATACTATCAGACAAAAATGAAACCCGAAGCCTCATATTAGAAGGCTGGTTGAAATATTATGCAAAATCAGATGCTGAAATTAAAAGTGCAGGACTGGAATCAGGAAAACTGAACCTTATCGCAGCAAAAGCTATGATGGAAGCGGTAATTGACATTACTAAATACAAAAGCAAAGCACTTGATTCAATAGAAAACGATCAGTTTGATCACATTATAACGCTGACTGAGGAAGCACACAAATTAACGCTTAACAAATTCCCAAAAGCTCAGATTCACCACAAACCAACAATCCACCCATTAAATGAAAAGGACGAAGACATGGAAAAGCTCAAAAAACACCGTAAAACGGTAAATGAGCTGGAAGAGTATGCCATGGAATTCACCCATAAACATATCAGAAAATTAATTTAATATTCACAATCATAAGCACTCAAAATCATAAAAAGATGAGAACGACCATTTTAGTCATTACAATTTTTGCTGCAATACTCTCTTTCTCTTGTCAGCAAACAGGAAAAAAAGGCACAGATCAACTACAATCTGTCATTGACCAGTCAACTATTGAAGAGGTTACCAACGAGCTTGCTAAAGCACACCCAGAGGTAAACCAGGCACGCATCGCGCGAGGTGTAGAACAGACCGCATCATTATGGTTTCCAAATAATGGAGATAGTGAAACCTTTGCAAGCTTCTGCAAAAATAATTTTATTGCCGATAAGGAAGCGCGCCATTTAGCCTTTGAGAAACTTTCCAGAAATTTCGAAATTTTGGACGGACATTTTAACAAAATCAGCCTGGAATTGCTGGAACCGCTACACCTTGACATGGGAGAAATCACTAAAGTTGACCAAAAATTCGGGTCTTACAGTGCCGGATCGCATGTAAAAAGCGATTTATATAAAAATAAAATTGCTTTTATGGTGACGCTTAACTTTCCGCAGTACACACTGGCAGAAAAAAATAAACTGGGTGCAGACTGGACTCGTAAGGAATGGGCCTATGCACGCATGGGAGACCGCTTTACAGCACGTGTGCCAGCCAAAATGAAAATGAACTATAGCGAGACCGAAACCGCTGCTGACATGTATATTGCTGATTACAATATTTTTGCTGGTCAGCTATTCAGTGAAAAGGGAGAGAAACTTTTTCCCGAAGGCATGAAATTACTCTCACACTGGAATATAAGAGACGAAATAAAATCTAACTATGCCGACAAAAAAAATGGTTTGGTCAAGCAGCGCACGCTTTACCGTGTAATGAAGCGCATTGTGGATCAAAGCATTCCTGAAACCGTGATCAATAATAAAGAGCCGGAATGGAATCCCTTTACCAACGAAGTAACACTTGCCGGAGAACCCAAACAGGGTAAAGCAGAGCCCAACACTCGTTACCAGCACATGCTGAATTTATTTCATGCAGTTAAGGCCATGGACAAATACTATCCGACACTTGATACCTACATCAAACGCAAATTCTCCGGCAACATGGAGATTTCACAGGAGGAGACCGAAAAACTTTTCGTCGAATATATGTCTTCTCCCGTACTAAAGGATGTAGGGGCATTAATCAGCAAAAGGCTGGGTAGAAACCTGGAACCATTCGACATTTGGTACGATGGATTTAAAACACGGAGTTCACTTGACCAGGACAAACTGAATGAAGCTACGCAACAATGGTTCCCCAATGCCATGGCAATGGAAAATGAATTGCCCAATATTCTTAAAAAACTGGGATTTCCTAATGATAGAGCCACCTACCTTGCCAACAAAATTGCCGTTGACCCTGCACGTGGATCCGGTCATGCCTGGGGTGCCAGCATGAAAGGAGAAAAAGCGCACTTACGCACTAGAATCCCTGAATCAGGCATGAATTATAAAGGTTACAACATTGCCATACATGAATTTGGTCACAATGTAGAACAAACCATCTCATTGTATGACGTGGATTACTATACAATGAATGGTGTACCCAACACAGGTTTTACTGAAGCACTTGCCTTTATGTTCCAAAGCCGGGACCTTGAAATTCTGGGTATGGCGACCAGCAACGCCAACAAGGAGCATTTGAAAACACTGGATAAATGCTGGGGCTTATTCGAAATTATGGGCGTAGGACTTGTGGATCAGCGCGTATGGAAATGGCTATACGCCAATCCTAACGCTACAGCCAAAGACCTCAAAAAAGCAGTAATGCGTATTTCCAAAGAGGTTTGGAATGAATTCTACGCACCGGTATTCGGCCAAAAAGACGAAACACTTCAAGGTATCTATTCTCACATGATTGCCAGTCCACTTTACCTCTCAGCATATTCATTCGGACAGATTATTGAGTTCCAGCTGGAGGAATACATCGCTGACAAAGACTTTTCGAGTGAAGTGCAGCGCATTTTTGAACAAGGACGCCTCACGCCAAAACAATGGATGATGGAAGCCGTGGGCGAACCACTTTCGGTACAGCCTATTTTGAATAAAACAGGAAAAGCGTTGAAAGCATTGAATTAATGATTAGAATATTTATTTGTTTAAATATAATATTCAACAAGAGGGTGTCTAAAAAGGTTTGAAAACGTCATTCCGAACGAAGTGAAGCAACCGCAGCACGGAGTGCAAGCTCAGCGAAGCTAATCTTTTTGAATTAATAATCAACAGATTCCTTCGTCGTTCCTCCTCGGAATAACGACGATTTTTGACTTTTTAGACACCCTCTTGCTATTTAAAAATTATTCTCTCCATTTATTTTCATACATAAAATGCAATAGCCATTTTTGTAAAAATTTTAGATCATGCAGGAAGCTATTGCGATAATTTGTGGCGGCGGGCCCGCCCCGGGTATTAATAATGTAGTAAGTACCACAGCCCGCGTATTTCTCAAAAACGAATACCGCGTAATTGGTGTCCATGAAGGATTTAAAGGACTCCTGAGCGAAGACCGGCAAACGGTGGACATCGATTTTGAATTTGCCGATCGCATTTTTCATCAAGGAGGATCAGCGCTTAAAATGAGCCGGTTTAAACCCAAAGATACCGATTTCGATGCCAGCTTCTTCAAACAGCACAATGTGCGCTTACTGGTTTCCATAGGTGGCGACGACACCGCCTCAACTGCTGCCCGCCTTGCCGATTACCTGCAAACACAAGATTTGGATGTGAAAAGCATCCATGTGCCCAAAACCATCGACAATGACCTTCCGCTTCCTGAGGGTGTCCCCACTTTTGGTTACCAAACAGCCAAAGAAACCGGTGTAACGCTGGGAAATACAGTTTATGAAGATGCACGCACCTCGCAAAACTGGTTCGTAATGTGCGCCATGGGCCGTGAAGCCGGCCATCTGGCTTTTGGAATTGGTGCTGCCTGTCACTTTCCCATGATTATCATTCCTGAAATTTTCAATAAAACTGCCATCACCATTGACAAAATTGTACGTCTCGTAATATCATCCATTGTGAAGCGCCGCTTGATGCACATCCGCTACGGCGTGGCTATGATTAGCGAAGGGGTATTTCACTTTCTGGAGAAAAGCGACCTGGAAGCAACGGGAATTCAATTTGAATATGACGCCCATGGCCACCCCGAGCTCAACCAGGTGAGTAAGGCACATATTTTCAACCAACTGGTAATGCGCAAGATAAAGGAGCTTAAACTGGACCAAAAATCACGCCCTGTAGAACTTGGTTATGCCATGCGCTGCGCCAGACCCATTGGTTTCGACCTCAGCTATACCTCTCAGCTTGGACGAGGTGTTTATACCCTCTTCAAAGCCGGGCATACCAAATGTATGGTAAGCCAATCGCCGGAAAAAGATGTTATCCCGCTCTATCTGGATGATTTGCGTGATGCCAATGGACGCATTAAAACAAGGCTGGTCAATATCAATTCGCACAAGGTGAGTACGGTTTACGAAATGCTGCATTACCTTACTGAAGAAGATATTGAAGCAGCGAGGGAGTTCCTTCCTAATCCGGAAGAGTTTGTATTTAAACGTATTTTGGAGTGGTAGTAGTTTAAGTTTATGCTTTCGCCCCTTCAGGGCGAGCTCCTCTCACATGCTTATGCAGCGGGCGT
>NZ_DATFKB010000043.1:0-6903 GCF_035268865.1 Salinivirga sp.
CGCATTGGTTGTTGTATTTATGGTTCTTCCTCCTGGGTTATCAAATTCCCATATTTGGCCAGAACCATCATTATCAACATTTTGCCAATCTGTTGGTAAGGCCCCTGAAGAGAAATCTTCTGCAAAGATTTCAGCTTTTGAGTTGCCCTGGCTGTAGTAAATGTGAGTTTGCCTTGCAGGAGTGAACGTTTTTTTCTGTTCCATTTCCTGCTTTTTAAGGCTTGTTTCATGGAGAGCCTGTTTGCCATCCATTTTTTTCTGAACTTCCTGCTTTCCGGGCGGAACTTTAAAAGCAGAGTTCATTTTCTGCGCATTAGCTGCAAAGGCAAAAACCAGCATACTAATGGCAAGTGTAAATAATTTGTGTCTCATAATAATTTTAACTTTTGGTTAATAGTTTTGAAAATTCACTCTCAATTGTAAATTTAATTTATTTTTATGTTTATTCAAATTTAAGTATGACAAATGTCAAGTATCCAGAAATCATCAATATATTAATCTATTAAATTTCAATGTCTTAATACAGATTTTATAAAACCACTAAAAACGTTAATAATAAGTTATCGCACTGTTAACAAGCATGTTCGGGTTTTATTATACGCCTTACTTAGGCATTTCAGAATTAATATTGCACCTCCCATTTTTTCATTAATTTCGCAAATGGCCTCTATGGAAAAGTATAGCGAAGACATAAAAAACAAAGCGATTGAGCTGGGATTTCATGCCGCAGGATTTGCTGATTTGAGTCAAATAAGCCGGGAATTGGAAAAGTTTTACGATACATGGCTGGAAAAAGATTTCCATGGCGACATGGCATACCTGAAGAAAAATGCCGCACAGAGGTTTCAGCCCGATTTACTGCTCCATAATGCCAAATCTGCCATAGTTGTACTGGCACCATATAATCACGGAAAACCACGACTGGCAAGCAATTACAAAATTTCACGGTATGCTGTGGGTGTGGATTACCATTTCGTAGTAAAACAAAAATTAGCCGAGTTGCTCAGCTTCATAAAAAACATCGATCCTAAAACAGAAGGCCGGGCCTTTACCGACACAGCACCGGTGCCTGAACGCTTTCTGGCAGCACAGGCCGGGCTGGGCTTTATAGGCAAAAACGGCATGCTGATTAATCCCGAACTTGGTTCGTATGTTTTTATAGGAGAACTTTACATCAACGCCACACTCAAATACGATAAACCACTGGAAGGATACAGCTGTGGCGAATGCACCCGTTGCATGCAAGCCTGCCCCAACAATGCTATTGTGGCGCCGGGAGAAGTCGACAGCCGCAGGTGCATATCTTACAAAACCATTGAACATAAAGGTGAATTCGAAGCAGAAGCAAACCTGTCAAAACATATTTTTGGTTGTGATATTTGCCAAAACGTGTGCCCATTTAACAAAAACGCACCAAAAATTGGCTGGCAGGAGTTCAGGGGCAAACCTGAGATACTCAATTTAAGCGATGAGGAATGGAAACAAATAGGCAGCAGCAAGTTCAAAAAGCAATTTGGCAATACTGTGCTTTTTCGTACCGGACTAAGAAGGCTGCGTAGGAATATGAACCGTATAGAAAAACAAAAGCCTGACAAATAGCCAGAGCTCCAGATATTACAACCACTCCGGTTTTAAAAACAACAGGAAAATACCTGGCACCCAAAATGGATCAGATGAAAAAGTTGTGGACTTTTTTTACTAAACTTTTTTTTCTTGCGATGCACTGAGCTTGTCGAAGTGAAAAAAAAGTACAATCGCATGTCGCCTTAGCTTCAGCGTTTCACCTGCAGCAAGCCTTCGGCGACCGAAGGATGGCGCAAAAAATCAGGATCAAACTACGGTTATTCGCCTATCGCTCATGAGGGTTGAGCCTTCGCGAAGATACAACGGAGCAAGGTTTCGCCATTCAGCCCGTCAATTTGATCGGTAACAAGTTTATGGTAACTTCTGGTAAACCATTAAGGTCCCCACTTTTTTCTTGATGAAAAAGTGGGGCAAAAAATCAAGATCAAATTACGCTTCAGCCCGCTCTATCCAATAGATTAAATGACCTGAAAAAGCTGAACAAGCCTCTTTTACGTCATTTATATCGATTGGATATTCACTCCTACGCTGGCCCGCCAACGGCTTTAGCCCTCACGAGTTTACGAGTAATTTGATCAGGCCAGCCCGCTTTAAGCCTTGTCGTTGATGAGGTGGATAACACCTGAATTGAGCGATTTTCGCTCACTGCCTCGTACCCAAAGTTTCGCGGATAAAGAAATTGTAAGATTTTCACCTTATCAATTCGGTGAAAAATCAACAATTTCTAAGTCGGGATTAATCCAAAAATAAAGCGCTATTTTATATGTTTGTATTTTGATTTTATAGGCCATATAGAGTTCCCCATGATGTTTCAATTGCACACCGTATAACCTTTTTCCTCCATTAATTAAAATATAGTTGCGTATCAAAAACTCGTCATGGCTCGGTTCATTACGTTCAAATCGCTCAACTTAGGTAATAGTTGCTTTTATAGACGCAAAATATTAAATGTTTTCTAAGAGGCACTATATAGCAATCCTGGCCAAAGTCTAACAGGTATTAAAGGCTGCCAGTTCCTCGCCATAAATGACCTGGTAACTCAGGTAAGTCAGAGAAAATTAAGCTTAATTACTATATAATAATTTGGGAAAAAGATGCATAACTTGCACCATGATAAGAAAAGAACCCGCTACGTTTTCCGCCGTTAGCCAGGAATTTAGGTAAAAAAAATTAATGGGGAAAGACTACAAAAGTACGAAAAACAAAGTTGATATCCTATATTGACTCGTGAAATATCTTGCCTTAATTTTACCTGATTTTTGTGCTTAAAAAAGCCAATACAACACAGACCTTAGTAACGTTACATAAGATGACTGCGAACCTAAAATTGCTATTGAAAACGTAAACAAAACGAATCCTATGAAGAACAAAAGCCTGATTTCAATCACCGATTATTCCAAAGCGGAATATCTCAGGTTAATTGAAATTGCCGAAGAATTTGAGCAAAATCCAAAACAGCAATTATTAGAAGGGGTCGTTATCGCGTCCCTTTTTTTTGAGCCCTCTACGCGCACACGACTAAGCTTCGAAAGCGCCATTAACCGACTGGGTGGCAAAATAGTAGGTTTCACCGATGCTGCTTCCTCCAGTGTAAAAAAGGGCGAATCACTTAAAGACACCATTTTAACCGTGAGCAATTACAGCGACCTTATTGTAATGCGCCATCCGTTGGAAGGAAGTTCCCGCTTTGCCAGTGAAATTGCACCTGTACCCGTGGTTAATGCAGGCGACGGCGCCAACCAACATCCAACCCAGTGTATGCTCGACCTTTACAGCATAAAAAAGACCCAAAACACACTCGATAACCTGAATGTGGCACTTGTTGGAGATTTAAAATATGGCCGTACAGTGCACTCCTTAATGATGGCCATGTCGAATTTCAACACCACCTTTAATTTTATCTCTCCTAATGAGCTGCGCATGCCCGACACATACAAAAACTACCTGGACAACCAAAATATCAGGTATTACGAGCATGATAACCTGGAAGAAGCTATTCCGCACGCCGATATTATATACATGACGCGTGTTCAGAGAGAGCGGTTCTCAGACCCAATTGAGTATGAAAAAGTAAAAAACAGTTATGTGCTGCGTAACGCAATGCTGGATCAAACCAAAGATAATATGCGTATTCTGCACCCGCTGCCCCGTGTAAGCGAAATTCACGAGGATGTGGACAGCAATCCAAAAGCATATTATTTTCAACAGGCACTCAACGGTGTATATATGCGTCAGGCAATTATTTCTTCAATTCTCGGACTTAAATAAAACGATAACAACTATGAAAGATAAAACACTCAGCGTAAGCGCAATTGGAAAAGGGACAGTTATCGACCACATTCCGGCCGACAGTCTTTTTGATGTGCTTTCCATATTAAAACTGGATGAGCTCGACAGTCAAATCACTTTTGGAACCAATCTCAAAAGCGAAAAATACGGTAAAAAGGCCATCATTAAACTTGAAGGTAAGTTTTTTAAAGATGATGAAATTAACCGTATTGCCCTTGTAGCACCAGAGGCCAAGTTAAACATCATTGATGATTACCATGTGGTTGAGAAAAAGGTAGTGGGACTACCCGATGAAGTGGAAGGAATTGCTAAATGCATGAATCCAAAATGTGTTACCAATCAGGAAAACATCATCACGAAATTCACAGTAATCGATAAAAAACATGTAGATCTCAAGTGCCATTATTGTGAAAAAGTAACTGATAAACCAAATCTGGAAATCATTTAAAAACGCCAAACAAAAAATAACGCATCAAGGGGTATGAATAAGCATTAAAATCTCAAATTTGAGGTTTATTAAGATTCTTCATCCTGAAAAAGCTGCAGCCTCTTACTCATGGTAAACACCCCGGTTTAGAGCATCCAAAGCATAAAATGCAGTGTTTCACAGAAATTAAATATGATTTTTTTTCAACGGTTAGATGCAATCTTTTTGTTCCACGTTATATTTCTCGCAGAGTTGCGCAGAACTCTCTTTGCGGGCATTTGCGGTGTGTTTAATCATGGAGGTTTCATCCCAAAAAATCATCGGCGAAATTATATTCCGATGCAAATTCAAACATATTGCCCCTCAGATTCCTTTCAGGAAGCAAAAAGGAATGCACAAACAATAAATCACAGGAAAAAGAATCGAAAAATTTTTGAGATATAAGTAAATTTCAACCCTGTAAATCATCAACTTAAACGAAACCCTATGATAAAACTCAATAATCCCTACGCAAAGCTGGAAGGCTATAATTGCTTTGCCTGCGCACCTGATAACCATGATGGCTTAAAAATGACTTTTTATGAAGATGGCGAAGAGGTTGTTTCTGAATGGCAACCCACCAAACAATTTGAAGGTTTTTACCATGTGCTTCATGGCGGCATACAAGCCACTATTATGGACGAAATTGCCAATTGGGTTGTTGCCATAAAAACCGACACCTCGGGAATGACCATTGAGATGACCACCCAATACCATAAACCTGTAATGATTGAAGACGGCCACCCTGTTACGATACGTGCCAGATTGACAGAAAAAAACCGAAAAAAGGCTCATATTCATGCTCAAATTTTTAATTTTGCCGGCGATTTATGTTCAGAAGGAAAAGTGGTGTATTATTTGTTTCCTCCACAAGTAGCGGCCAAAAAACTATATTATCCGGGCCGCGATGCTTTTTTTGAAAAGTGAAACAAATTAGAAAAAATATTGTAATCTATAGTAGCATGAAGCACGTAAAACTTTCTGATGATATTTACTATCTTGGCGTCAATGACCGCCGTACAAATTTATTTGAAAATGCATGGCCTTTGCCTAATGGCGTAGCCTACAATTCTTATCTCATTGTAGATGAAAAAGTGGCCTTGATAGACACCGTTGAATACGGTCATATGGAAGATTTTTTGCTCAAAATTGAAGAAATTCTCGGGCAAACTCCCATTGACTACCTTGTTGTAAACCATATGGAGCCAGACCACAGTGGTGCCATTAAACAAATTGTAAACCAGTACCCCGACATAGAAATTGTGGGCAACAAAAAAACCTTTCCCATGCTGGAAGGCTTTTTCGGCATAGAGGAAGGTAAGAAAGAGGTAGCCGAAGGCGATACGCTTAAACTTGGAAAACATGAACTGAGTTTTTACATGGCACCGATGGTGCACTGGCCAGAGACAATGGTCACTTATGAAAGTACAACCAAAACCCTGTTCTCAGCCGATGCATTTGGCAGTTTCGGGACCCTGGATGGTGGTGTATTCGATGATGAACTCAATTTAGACTTTTACCACGATGAACTGCGCAGATATTACAGCAATATTGTAGGTAAATATGGCAACCAAACCCAAAAAGCACTTGCCAAACTCAGTACGCTGGAAATTAAACAAATTGCTGCCACACATGGTCCCGTATGGCGTTGCCACATCGACTACATCATGGATAAATACCAGAAATGGTCGAAATATGAGGCAGAAGAAGACGGTGTGGTAATCGTTTTTGGATCTATGTACGGCAATACCGAAAAAATGGCCGACCATATTGCCCGCAAACTTTCAGAAGAAGGCATTAAGAATATTCGTATATACGATGCATCAAAAACCCATGCATCATACATTATAAGTGACATTTGGAAATACAACGGACTGATTATCGGCAGTGCGGCTTACAACGGTGGTATTTTCCCACCTGTTGGATCGCTGCTCGATAAACTCAAAAACATGTACATTAAGAACCGGCATCTGGGTATTTTCGGCAACTCCTCATGGGGTGGCGGTGGCCATCGCACCTTGCAAAAATGGGCAGAAGAGCTAAAACTTGAGCCTTTAGGCCCTAAAGCAGAAGCACGATGTGCACCAAATAACGACGAATTGGCCCTTTGTGAAGAAATTGCAACAGAAGTGGCTAATGCAATAAAAAACCAGAATTAAAACCATGGAAGACCTATTTTATGAAGCCACACATTCAACTCCGGGAATTGCGCTAAACGGCAGCACCGGCACCATTGAATTGTATGGCCGTTCGATCCCTGAGAATGCAATAAATACTTACAAACCAGTACTTGACTGGTTGGATGAGTATTCAGTACAACCCAAAGAAACTACAACCCTTAATTTTAAAATCGAATTTTTCAATACCAGCTCCAGCAAATTTATTTTGCAAATACTTAAAAAGCTGGAAGAACTTCATAAACAAAAATTTGAAGTAAAAGTAAACTGGTATTATAATGATGATGACATTCTTGATTTGGCACAAGACTATAATGAATTGGTGAAAATTCCTTTTGCCTTTCATGAAGCTGTGCTCAAATAAAGTTGCGTTGCAATATAAATAAA
>NZ_DATFKB010000044.1:0-9040 GCF_035268865.1 Salinivirga sp.
CTTCTTCATTTTCGTATGCATCTTGCGGTGATGTACCAATAGTAACTTTGTCTTGATTATTAGAAACTTGCGAATATATCGAATCAATAATTCTATGTGTCTCTTTGTTTGCTTTTTCATGCCCTTCAGGTGTTCTTGCCCGTTGACTAATAAAAGCAGCAATAAACATGGCATCCAGACCTCCTTCATTCATCCGCGGTAAATCTACACGGGAGTAAGTTTTTTGTGCATCGTGTTTTTCAGCAATGCTAAAGTCATCACGTGTAAACCGCAAGGGTGTGTCAGTATGTGAATCAAGGGTTAATGCTTTGGTGTGAATTCGTTTTACCTTTTCCTGAAAGGTTTCCTGGTTGCAGCCCAATGTGCTGATTAATAGTACAATTATAACGATGTAGGTTTTTTTCATAATAGAATAGATAAATTTATAACTACGAAATAATTAAAAAAATATTTATATTTTCTAATGTGCGTTTTTTCGTTCGTTTACGGACATATCTGCCTGATTTTGTACAATTTGGGAAGTTGCAAAATAATCATAGATTTCTATTTATCAGGCTTTTAGAATAAATGGTATGTTATGTGTTTAAAAAGCCTATTAACCTAAAACCATGAAATTATGAGAATTATTTTTTTGTGCATGATTGTATTCATGCAAATCCACGTTGTTTTTGCTGATAACGATATTTCCGGCAAAAAAAATCCTGAAAGGGATGCTACAAACACTTCCTGGAACCTTTCGGATATTTATGCCAACTGGGATCAATGGAATGCCGATCTCACTGAGGTAAAGCAATTGATGGAGGATATTAAAACGTATCAGGGGCGATTGAATACTAACCCTAAAGTTTTTATTGAGTTAATGCAAAAGGAAGAGCAGCTTAGTAAGAAATTTGGCCGGGTATTTCGCTATCCATATTTTATGCGCCAGCTGAACAGCCTCGATCAGGAAACATCTGCAAAAATGCAGGAAATAAGAGCTATGTATGCTGAATATGCTACAGCTACAAGCTGGATTTCGCCCGAAATACTTGATATTCCCAGGGGTACAATGGAAAAATGGATTGAAACACATGCGGAACTCGAACCTTATGCTTTTAACCTGATGAATAGCTATCGGTTGCAGGAACATGTCTTAACAGCCGACAAAGAGAAACTTATGAGTCATTTTTCGCGGCCGATGGGTACAGCTTCCAGTGTTTATGATGAATTGTCTGTTTCTGATATTCAGTTCCCTGAAATTACATTGTCGACCGGGGAGAAAGTAAAACTTTCACATGCCAACTACACAAAACTTCTGGAAACATTGACTTCACAGGAAGATCGGAAGCTGGTATTTGAATCGTATTATAAAATTTACAAAGATCATGAAAATACCTATGCTGCAATTTATAAAGGTATTTGTGAAAAAGATAATGCTTATGCCAAAGCAAGAGGCTATAAAGGTACACTTGAGGCTAAACTAGAGGGGAATAATATCCCTACTGCGGTTTATAAATCTTTGACTAGAACTGCCTATGACAATGTTGCACCGTTACATAAATACATGGAGCTCCGCAAGCAGGTTATGGAGCTTGATGAACTGCATACCTATGATTTGAGTACAAAATTTACAGATTATAATCGTGAATATGATTTTACTGAAGCTGTCGGTATGGTAAAAGAAGCGGTTAAGCCGCTTGGAGAGGATTACCTTGCATATTTAAATGAAGCTACAAAAGGCGGCTGGATTGATGTTTATGAAAAACCTAATAAAACCTCCGGTGCTTTTTCTGCAAATGTATACGGAGTCCATCCCTACATTCTTTTAAACTGGAACAAAAGCCTGAACCATGTTTTTACCCTTGCGCATGAATTAGGACACTCTATGCATTCCATATATTCCAATAATAATCAACCTTACGCCACGCATAGCTATACCATTTTTGTTGCTGAGGTAGCCTCTACATTTAATGAGCATTTATTGCTTGATAATTTAATTGAACAAGCTGAAAAGCCTGAAGAACGCATTGCTTTACTTCAACAAGCCATTGAAAATATCTGGGGGACTTTTTATATTCAATCGCTTTATGCCGATTATGAGTATCAGGTGCACAAACGCGTAGAAAATGGTCAGCCAGTTACTGCTGGCTTACTCAATAAAATTATGGGCGACCTCTATAATCACTACTATGGTGAAGCTGTTACGCCTGATGAATTAACAAGCGTAAAATGGAGTCGCGTCCCTCATTTTTACGGTATGCCTTATTACGTTTATCAATATGCTACCTCATTTTCAGCTTCGTCTGAGTTATTTTCACGATATAAAAATGGTAGTAAAAAAGAGCAGCAAACGACCATCGAAAAATATAAGACTCTGCTCAAATCAGGTGGCAACGATTTTCCTGTAAATCAGCTTAAAAAAGCCGGGGTCGATCTTACATCAACAAAACCCTTCGAGGCCGTAGTTGCTCAAATGGATTACTATGTAAATGAGTTGGAAAAAGAACTCAAAAAGCTTTAAAGGCCTGTTAATTGATTTTATAAGAGAGGGGTGCCTGTGGGTGCCCCTTTTTAAATCACCATCAGGTTGCATCCCCGGATATCGCTTTGATCGAACCGGCCCAGCACCTGAAAAGTACCATCTGGAAAAAGTTCTCCAATATCACGGGTCTGAATAAAAGGACAGGAATGGGCGTTGGCAAGATCAATGATGTTGATTCCTCCTTTTCCAACTGTTTCAGTATTCAGTGGGTTATAAAAATCGTAGACAAAAACTTTCATCCATGGAGGTGTGGAATAGAGCCCTTCACCGTGACTGTAGGCTTGTGATAATAGTTCTGTCATGCCATATTCTGAGTGAATTTTTTGCACTCCAAATCCGCTTTTTAATATCTCATGTACTTCTTCTCTGATCATTTCTTTTCGGCGCCCTTTCATTCCACCAGTTTCCATTACTATGGTATTTTTTAAGTTGAGCTGATGCGTTTCGGCAAAATCCAGCAGTGCAAAGGTGACCCCAAGCAGCAGGGTTGGAATATTTTGTTGTTCATTGTGCTTTAATACCTTTTCGAGGTCATCATGTTCGTACAGGTAAAATCCACTTTGTTTGTATTTGCTTTGTTTTATAAAATAATCAGCCATGTATATGAGCGATGACCCCTGGCGTTCCAGGTAGCCCGGCAATAATGCAAGCACACAGTAGTTGCTTACTGGCCCGTAAAACAGCTCAAAAGATTTCATAAAACTTTGCTCATAAAGATTTAAATCATGCACATAATGCCGTGAAGTCTGAAACCCGGTAGTGCCGCTGGAGGTGAATATGATCTCTGTCTCCTTTGATGTTTTAACTACTTTTTCTTTAAAAACTTCTACAGGTAAAAATGGAATATTAGTAGTGGTACGTATGCGCTTTTGGTCTATACCCAAGTCATTTACATACTTTTGATATACAGGGTTTTTGGTATATTGATAATGAAATAATTGCATGGCAGCTTTTTCAAAACTAAAATCAGGTGCCAGAAAATCAGAAAACCTATAGCTGTAATTAATCATATGTTTAATTTATACAGAGTTCAAAAAAAAATATTAGGAGCGATGTTAGAAAATTTTTCAGGACCAAAATCGTTTGCAAGATATTAATTATTGACGTGTGTTTAAATTTTATGTATCTTAAATGAAAAAATTACTTGACAATAAAAACTATAAAACCCACAGCTATGAAAACAGGCTTTATTTCAATTTTTCTTGTCATTTTGGCTTTTTCTGTTGAAGCCCAGATTGTGCCGCAAGATACCATTCCTTTCAGTGGTATAGTGTTCGATGAAAATAAAAAGGTGATGCCCAATACACATATTTTAATAAATGGTGATAAAGGTACAATGACCTCACCCGGCGGTTTTTTTCAATTGAAAGTAAATGCCCTGGACACTTTAACATTTTCATATGTTGGTTACAAAAAGTTTCATTATGTAATCCCCGATTCAATGAGTCGGTTGGGTTACATCACCGGAGTTTTTATGACACGCGATACTATGTCTTTACCTGAGGTGATAGTATTGCCTTATCTCAATAAGCAGCAGTTTAAACAAGCCTTTATCAATAAAAATGACCTTTCCAGGAATCAGGCAAATGCCAAAGCAAACCTTAGTCTGTTAAGAACAAAAGAGCAGCAAAAATATACTTATATGCAAAGTACCGGGGTGGAATTGCAGATGGAACAGTTTAAAAATAGTATGGAATACAAAGGATTAATTTCTCCTGATGATATGGTGGGAGTTAATGTAGTGCCTGCTATTGGTTATGTCTATAATATTTTAAGGTGGAATAAAACACAGGAAAAACAAGAGGAAAAAATAAGAAATCGGCTCCTGCGATACAAGGCCTTTTTGGAGCAAAAAGAAGAGGATTAACCCTAGAGAGTGAACTGGTACACAAATTGTTAACACTTGCGCAAAAATTTCAGGTTAATCCTCATTTCATATATTACAAAAAGCATGCTAAAATGAATTCTGAAGAAATCCGAAACTATTGTATTGCTAAAAAACATACGACAGAGAGTTTTCCTTTCGATGAATACTCGCTGGTTTTTAAAGTTGCCGGTAAAATGTTTGCATTGCTGGATATTGAAGCTGAATTGAGGATGAATCTAAAATGTGATCCTGAGTATGCACTTCAGTTGCGCGAAAAATATGCATCCATTCAGCCCGGATATCATATGAAACCTCCATGTTTGACCATTAAACACACTTCGCCTTCGCGTAGCTTCGGCGGAGCAAGGCACGAGCATGATTATTTGGAGTATTACAGTTAAAAAGCTGTAAAACAGGTAATAGGAGGTTCCATCCCGATTAGCATCGGGACAAGTAATGACCACTAAAATCAAAATTATAAACATATGAATAAAAAACACTGGAACACCATTTATTTTTATGGATCGCTGTCACGCGAGTTGGTTTATAAATTGATAGATCATTCTTATGATCTTGTGGTTAGTAAGTTGCCTAAAAACAGACGAGTAGCAGGGGGCCTTTAAATTATCTCATGTTATTTTTTAATCATTCGGGAACAATCAGAATACAAAACCTTATATTTGCAATGGACATAAATTCGTGTTGAGTAGCAAAGCATTTGCGATCGGCCAGTAATATTATGTAATTATGTCAATTAAAAACAGTGTTTGTATTATTACCGGTGCATCTTCGGGCATAGGCCGGTCGTTGGCCTTTGAAATGGCTCGTAGAGGAGCAAAATTGAGTTTGGCAGCCCGATCGGCCGACAAACTCAATGAACTTAAAAATGCGTTGCAAACCCAATATCAAGCAGAGGTGTTGGTGGTATCAACAGATGTTAGCGATGAAACGCAATGCGAAAACTTAATTAATAAAACCCTGGAAGCTTTTGAGCACATCGATATCTTAATAAACAATGCCGGCATTAGTATGCGGGCACTCTTTGTTGATGTGCAGCTAAAAGTGCTAAAGCAGCTTATGGATGTGAATTTTTGGGGCACGGTTTATTGTACCAAATATGCTTTGCCTTCCATTATTAAGACCCGGGGTAGTATCGTAGGGGTAACTTCTATTGCAGGTTTTCATGGTTTGCCGGCAAGGTCCGGATATTCAGCATCCAAATTTGCCATACATGGTTTCCTGGAAACTATTCGTATTGAGAATTTAAAGAATGGTGTGCATGTGCTTATTGCCGCTCCCGGTTTTACGAGTTCCAATGTGCGCAAATCGGCGCTTACTGCTGATGGTACACCACAGGGCGAAAGCCCGCGTAACGAGGCCCGCATGATGACCTCTGAGCAGGTAGCCCGGAAAATTGCCAATGGGATACGATTCAGGCGACGGAATATTATTTTATCGCTGAAGGGAAAAATTTCAGTGCTTTTTCAACGTGTATTGCCCATTATGCTCGACCGGCTGTTTTATAATGCTATGGCCAAAGAACCCGATTCACCAATTAAAAATGAATAACAAATGTATTCGCACGCAACACAAATAAAAGTAAGATACGGAGAGACTGATAAAATGGGTGTTGTTTACCACTCACATTACATCGAATATTACGAAGTAGCACGCACAGAGTGTATGCGGTCACTGGGTTTTACTTATAGAGCAATGGAGGAGAGTGGCATAATTTTACCTGTTACCAAAGTGGAATCGAAATATAAAGATTCCCTTTATTATGATGATGATATTCAGGTAAAAGCTACTATACAAGAAATGCCGGGTTTTAAAATTAAATTTTACTACGACGTTATAAAAGATGAAAAAGTAGTGAATGAAGGTTTTACGGAACTTGTATTTTACGATGTCAATAAAAAACGACCTTGCAAACCACCTCAATTACTTCTGGATAGTCTGAAACCCTATTTTTCTAAAAACTAGACCGAGTAGTTTACTGGGGTTTCAGAAAATAAAAGGAACAAATATGGAGAAATTAAACATAGTCGTTACAGGTGTAGGTGGCGATATAGGCTATGAAATTATATTAGCGCTGCAGAATCTCGAAAATGTACATGTTTATGCTTACAGCAGGAAGCCCGAAAAACTGCATAATTATTTTGGTGATAAAGCCAATATTACGCTAGCTGCTATAGACTTAGGCGAGCTGGTCCGAAATCCTGAAAATAGTAAGGATTTAGGACTACCAGAGCGCATTGATGTATTGATTAACAATGCCGGATTTTTAAACAAGAAACCTTTTGAAGCATACGCAGCGACAGAAATTCAACATATGGTGAATGTGAATTTTACCGGTACAATGTTGTTTACTCAACTTTGTTTGCCGCGCATGAAAACATCCCCAAAAGCACATATTGTAAATATCAGTAGCATGGGCGGTGTGCAGGGAACTGTGAAATTCCCCGGGTTAGCGGTTTATGCAGCCTCGAAAGCGGCAATTGCAGGTTTTACAGAAGTGTTGGCCGAGGAGTATAAACCAAAGGGAATTCAAGTGAATTGCCTAGCCCTGGGAGCTGTAAAAACAAAAATGTTTAAAGAAGCCTTCCCTGGTCAGCAGGCACCGCAATCGCCGGATAAAACTGCAGCATATATTGTAGATTTTGCACTTAACCAACGCAATTTTTTTAATGGGAAAATCATTCCAGTAGCTACCACTACGCCATGAGTGAAGTCTAAAAGATAATCGCAGATGACCTGGTATTTTTGTTACTTTTGTACTAAAGTCAATATAAAATGATTACGATCTGTATTCCTGTTTACAATCAGCGCGTATATCCCCTTGTCAATCAGCTGGACAGACAAATAAAAAATAGCAGAGCACAGGTTGATATTTGCCTTATTGATGATGCATCGGAGCAGGATATTCGTGAACTTAACCGGCAGGAGTGTGGCAAATTGGCCAGGATAATTGAGCTTGAGAATAATGTGGGAAGGGCAAAAATCAGAAACCTGTTCCTTAAGTATGTTGAAAGTGGTTATCTGCTCTTTTTAGATAATGACGTTGAAATTCCATCAACGAAATTTATCGATAACTACATAAATGCAATAAGTACCGAAAAATATGCTGTAATTGTGGGAGGACATCAATATCAAAAGCAAAAGCCGGCAAAAAAATATCGTTTGCGCTGGAAATATGGGAATAAACGTGAGCAAACCAAAGCCAAAGAAAGAAATTTGAACCCTTACAAATCTTTCATGACAAGTAATTTCTTAATTAGTAGGAACGTGTTTAATTCTGTTCAGTTTAATGAAAGTATGACAGGTTACGGACATGAAGATACGCTGTTTGGTTATGAGCTAAAGAAACATAAAATTAAAATTGCTCATTTAGATAACCCTGTGCAAAAAAAGTATTTGGATACAAACGATGAATTCCTGCGCAAAACTAATGAAGGGCTTATCAGTCTGACTCTATTATTGAAGATAACCAAGTATGATACTGATTTAATATCAGATATTAAGTTACTTAATAAATACGATTCCTTAACTCGTTCAGGTGCAATTATGGTTTTTTCGCTAGTTTTTAGCGTTTTTTCAGGCTTAATAAAAAGTTTTTTGAGCGGGGGTTGGGTAATCTCACTTTTTTTATTTGATATTTATAAGCTGGGCACATATCATCGGATTGTAAAGAGCAGGTCTGAAAGATAATAATTTACTTTTGTTTAACACATGGAATTATACAACTCCAAAAGTTTTTAGTAAATTTACCTTTCACTTATTAACAAAATCGAAAACTATGACAGACTTTGAAAAAGTAAGAGATTACCTCATAGAGCTTGAATATACTATAGTTCATGAGAACCCAGAAGAAGAACTTTTTGTAGTTGAAAATGAAGAAGCCGGAATCAATAACCTTATCATCGATTGTGAAGAAGACATATTGGTTATTGAGCAGTTAATTATGGAGTTACCGGAAAATAAAGGAGATGTATACAAAGAGTTGTTGATTAAAAACCGCGAAATTGTACATGGCGCATTTGCTTTGGATGAGCATGGCGAGAAACTCATTTTCAGAGATACGCTCCAGTTGGAGAATCTCGATTTGAATGAACTGTTAGGAACTTTGAACTCACTTGAGCTTTTATTGAGTGAATTTGGTTCCAGATTAATTGAAATTTCAAAACTAAAATAACCGAAACCATGGGAATATTCAACAGACTATTTAAGGTTGGCGAGGCAGAAGCACATTCTGCTATAAATAAATTAGAAGATCCGATAAAAATGACAGAGCAGGGTATCAGAGATATGAAAAAAGATCTGGATAAAAGTTTGCAGGCCCTGGCAGAAGTAAAATCACTGGCAATTCGCTCACGCAGGGAAGCCAACGAAAATAAAGAAAAGGCCGAAAACTATGAGCAGAAAGCTATTCTAATCATAAAAAAGGCAGAAAAAGGTGATTTAAAGCCCGATGAAGCCGACCGTTTGGCAACAGAGGCTCTTTCGCGTAAAGAAGAAAGCATCAATGCTGCCGCAAGAGCACAGTCCGAAGTAGAGAAGTTCGACGACAATATTGCAAAGCTTCAGGCTAATATCAATAAACTGAAATCGCAAATCAGCCATTACGAAAATGAGCTCAAAACACTCAAGGCCCG
>NZ_DATFKB010000045.1:0-6876 GCF_035268865.1 Salinivirga sp.
AGAAAAAATTGGTATTGACCCCAATGATGCAGATTTAATTGTGTTAAGCCACGGGCACTGGGATCATGGAAACGGACTGGAATTTATGAGTGGTGGTAAGCTAATAGCCCATCCTGAAATACACAGAAAACGGTACAAAGAAAGTAACGGGCGCAGTATTGGTCTTGATTTACCCCAAAAAGACATTGAAGACAAATTCGATGTGATGTACAGTAAAAGTCACCTGCAACTCTTTGACGGTGCCTGGTTTTTAGGCGAAATACACCGTATAAACCAGTGGGACAGCGGCCATGAAGATTTCATACTTGAGGACCAATCACCGGATAATGTGCCCGATGATACCGGAATTGTATTGGAAACGCAAAAAGGTCTTGTGGTCATAAGTGGTTGCGCACACAGCGGAATAACCAACATTGTGCTAAAAGCCATGGAAATTATGCCCGGTAAACCTGTGCATGCTGTAATGGGTGGTTTTCACCTTAAACCAGGTGATCCACGTCTGCAGCGCACCATAGATTTTTTTAAAAAACTGGGGATAAAAAAACTCTATCCCTCTCACTGCACCGCAGTTGAAGTCATTAGTCAAATGCGGGAAGTTTTGCCCGTTAAATTCGTCAAAAGTGGCAATGTATTTAACTTTTAATATTTGAATGAAAAATAAAATGTCACAGGTAGCCATACAATCGGCCTTCTTCCCTCCCATTCAACAAATATCGCACATCATGCGACACAATCAGGTGGTTATAGAACAGCATGATACCTATGCCAAACAAACTTTTAGAAACAGAGTACAAATTGCTGGTCCAAATGGATTACAAAACTTAAGCATACCAGTTATTAAGCCGCATGGTTCAAAAACAAAAATGAAAGATATTTTGGTTAATAAAGAAAAAGACTGGCAAGATCAGATATTAAAAAGCATTCGAACAGCCTATCGCAACAGCCCGTTCTACGAATTTTATATCGACGATTTAAAAAAAATACTTAACACACAAATTCCGAAACTTTTTGATCTTAACCTGCAGCTGCTTGGCGAAATTCTGGAAATACTTGAAATCGATACGGCACTCACTCCCTCATCTGACTATCAGCACAATTACGAAATCGATCTGCGAAACATAGCACATCCGAAGCCTCAGTACAAAGAAAATGACGATTGTTACAATCCCGTATCTTACCACCAACTTTTTAGTGAAAAGTATGGATTCATTGAAAACCTAAGTATAATTGATTTGTTATTTAACGAGGGACCGTTATCTTATTTTTATTTGGAAAAAACAATTGTAAATAAAAAGTTATCTCCATAAAAATTTCTATTTTTATACAACAAAAAAGCATGCGCATTACCCTGATCATATTAATCCTTTTTATTGCGAATAGCATTTTTGCTGAACGCGATGATTTGCGTTTTTTTGGCTATGGAACTTCCGATGGTATTTCTGTTGGTAAAGTGCGCAAAGTATTTCAGGATAGTAAGGGATTTTTATGGCTTGCCACAGAAGATGGGCTCAATCGCTTTGACGGATATAAATTTGATGTATTTCGGAACCAGCAAAACGATTCTACATCCATTTCAAGCAACAAAATATGGGACATTACAGAAGATAACAAAAAAAGACTTTGGATTGCTACGGGCTATGGCTTAAACTCCTACAACCTGATAACCGGCAAGTTTACAACATACATCAAAGATTCATCCACAAACCTGTCTGACAACGAAGTAAGAAGCCTTTACGTATGCCAGGATTCAATACTTTTCATAGGTACACATGGAGGTGGTTTAAATGTAATGGACCTCAAAACACTTAAAATCAGTAAGGTTTCATTACCCCAAAACCCTACATTCATCAGGAAAATAAATTGCATCGATGGTCAAATACTACTTGGTACACATGGTAATAATTTTTACACACTCAACCCACAAACCATGAATGCCCGCCAGGTAACTATTGATAAAAACCACGAAACCCAATACGTAGACCAGGTCAGTGCCTTTTTACGCATCGACGATCAGCGCCGATGGGTAGCCACAGAAAATGGCATTTTTGAGTGGAACAACAAAACCGGCGAAGTTCAGGATATTACACCGAAGCATCTCTTCAACGAAAACGAAGTGCTCAGAGTCAGAGATTTCTTGCGCGACAAAGACGGCATTATTTGGGTAACAACCAACCAGGGGCTTCTGAAATACAAATCGAACTATTGGTACCGCTATACAACCAACGAAGAAGAGGACTATTCATTGCGATCGAACTGGTTAGTAGATATTTTTGAAGATGAATCAGGTAGCATTTGGATAAGCAATAAAGAAAACGGTGTAAATGTAATTCACAATAAGCAGCAAAAGTTCAGGCATTACGGAAGTAAAGCCAAAGAAAACTCACTTTCGAACAACCTGGTTTTCAGTTTTGCCAAATACGACAGCAATGAAATTCTAGTTGGCACCATCGGTGGAGGCCTCGATGGTTTTAATCCATGGACAGAGAAGTTTTATGATTACAACAAGTACCATCCCGCCCTAAGTAATCAGATTACTGATATTTATGTAGAAGCCTACAACGATATCTGGCTGGGTAGCTGGGGCAACGGCTTGCAATATTTTAATCCTGAAACCGGCGAGGTAAGAAACTACAGGGAACAAAACAATAACCCCAATTCCATAAGCAACAATACCATAATTTGTATTCGCCCGGCTAAAAAAGGAAACTATTGGATCGGCACTTTCGATGGCTTAAATTACTTCGACCCTGATAAAGAAAACTTTACGCGCTATCAAAACATAGAGGGATTAAACAGCCACACTATTTTTTACATTTATAGCAAACACCCGGATACCTTATGGCTCGGCACCCGGGGTGGAGGTCTTGCCAAACTGGACCTGCAATCGATGCAAGTCAAATCGTATCAACACGATTCCCGCGATACTACAACCATTGCCAATAATGTTGTAAAATATATTCATGAAGACCATAACGGATACTTCTGGATAGCAACTGAAATGGGCATTTCAAGGTTTAATCCACAAACCGGAAAATTCCGTAACTACAACATCAACGACGGATTGCCCAACAACAATGTATGGGCCATTTTACCCGACAGTGAAAACAACTTATGGCTCAGCACCAATAGCGGTATCGCCAGAATTACCCTCGATTCAGCATCAAACATTGTAGCAGTAAAAAGCTATCAGAAAAACGAAGGTTTGAAAAGCCTTGAATTTAGTCAGGGCGCTTATTTGCGTGATCCCGCATCAGGAACCCTTTATTTTGGCGGAACCGAGGGGTTTTACGCATTCAATCCCGAACAGATAAAACCCCGTCAATATGAGCCGCCCGTGAGGCTCACATCCATTAAAGTAATGGATAAAGAGCTGGAGGGCGATACGCTACCCTCAAGTAAGCGCAAAGTGGTGATTCCATGGCATAAAAACTTCATTTCATTTGAATTTGTCGGCCTCGATTACGCACATCAGGGCAATATTCAATATAAGTACAAAATGGTTGGACAAAGTGATAAATGGAGCCAGCCCAGCACGCGTACATTTGCCTCATTTCCCGATTTACAGGATGGTGAGTATACATTTAAAGTGAGAGCTACAAACAGTGAAGGAATTTGGCCCTCAGGAGACAAAGGAGAAGTATCGATACGTATCAGAGTAAAACCACCCTGGTGGCGCACAACATTGGCTTACATTCTCTATATCATACTTCCCGTTATTGGCGTAATTATTTACATCAGAATAAGAACACGCAAATTACAGCGTGAAAAACGCATTCTGGAAGAGATTGTAGCAGAGCGCACAGCAGAACTCCGCAAGAAAAACCTCGATATTACAAGTAGTATACAATATGCCCAGCGCATACAACAAGCCATCATTTATCCTTCCATTACAGACTTCTCCGAAGAATTCAGAAATGTATTTGTGCTCTTTAAACCCAAAGATATTGTGAGCGGTGACTTTTTTTGGTACATTAAGAAAGGTACAACCAGAATATTTACTGCGGCAGACTGCACAGGGCATGGTGTGCCTGGAGCATTCATGTCTATTATTGGAAATAACCTGCTCAACCAAATTGTTACAGAAGAAGACATTACTGACCCTGCTGAAATTTTAACCGAGCTCGACGAAAAAATTAAGCAAAGCCTGAACCAAAAAGGCCGTAAAAGCGATACTTTCGACGGTATGGATATGGCCATTTGCGCCATTGATGAAGGCAGCAACGAACTCACATTTTCGGGCGCATACAACCCGCTATATCACATCCGAAATAAAGAACTTTCCAAATACAAAGTCACGCGCCGTTCAATTGGTGGCAGCCAACTTATATCTAAAAAACCTTTTTTCAACCACAAAATTCAAGTCGAAAAAGGCGACACCATCTACATTTTTTCCGATGGCTATGCTGACCAGTTTGGGGGACCAAGGAACCGGAAATTTACCAGCAAAAAGTTACAGGAAAAACTCATCTCTATTCAGGACCAAAACATGCCCAACCAACAAATGACCATGGAAGATACCATTGACACCTGGATGGAAGACTATGAGCAAATTGACGATATGATTTTGGTAGGTGTCCGTTTCTGAACAAATTGACTCAAAATGTTAATTATACAAAAGGCAATGCTATCTTTGCGCCAAAAAGATGCTTTACCTTCTGCTCAGCATAATTTCCAGCGTTGTTATTCTTATTATTTTTAAGGTAACCGAGAAATATGACATTCCAATAATCCACCCCATCATAATTAACTATTTCATAGCCAGTGCTTTTGGATTTTTCAATGCCGGACTAACCCCGGCTGATGTGGCCAATATTCCGTTAAACTGGGTTTGGCCCGCAGCTATAATCGGGAGTATCTTTGTTTTTACATTTTTCCTCATCGGACTCTCAACGCGGAAAGCAGGAATTGCTTTAACTACTGTAGCCAGTAAAATGTCGTTTGTATTTCCGATGTTTTTCTCTATCCTGATCGACGATAACGACCACTATACCCACACAAAACTTATTCTATTGATTATGGCCATTGTGGCTGTATTCCTTACTGTTTTTAAGAAACGCAGGAAAAGCATTGAATCCCTGTTCATAATGCTTTTACCGGCAATGCTATTCGTTTTTCTTGGTTTGGCCGACTCACTTATAAAGTTTTCGCAAACTTTTTATATAAAAAACCCCAATGCCTCCTCCACTTTCTCATTCCTCCTATTCGGGTTTTCGGCCATTTGGAGCATTGTACTGATCTTTTTTCAAAAAAACCGTGCAACAATTCTAAAACCCAAGGCACTCATAAGCGGTACCCTGATGGGATTGGCCAATTTTGGCTCGCTTTACTTCCTGATAAACGCCCTGAATGAGCTACTCATCAATAATTCGATTGTCATAGCACTCAATAATACAGGTGTCGTGCTAACATCAGTAATTATTGCCCTGTGGTTTTTCAGAGAAAAAGTTACCCTGCTCAACAAAATCGGCATTATGCTGTCGATCATTACATTTTTTGTGCTGATGGTGTTTTTGTAGGAAGAGAAGCTGAAACAACCTGAACAAACTGCTTTTGGGCTGGCTATTCATCTGTTAGTTCCTTTGCTATCATTTCAGCTTGCTTAAGTACCGTTTCGGTTGCCAGTTTTTGCATGTCCGGTGGATATCCGTATTGGCGCAATGTCCGTTTGATTATTACTTTTAGTTTTGCCCTTACACTTTCTTTGATTGTCCAGTCAATTGAAGCATTTTGTTTTACTCTTTCTGTTAATTTAACCGCCAATTCTCGCAATTTATCCTGCTGCATTAATTGCCGTGCACTCTCATTATTAGCTACTGCCGTATAAAAAGCATATTCAAAGTCCGAAAGTCCCATTGCTTCTGCTTCCGTATCCATGTTTATGATTTCCTTACTCAGTTTTATAAGTTCATCTATGACTTCTGCAGCAGTCAGTATCTTGTTGTGATACTTTTTTATTGAACTTTCAAGCATTTCCATTAAGGATTTACTTTTAACCAGATTCTTTTTGGAACGGGATTTTATTTCATCATTTAAAAGTTTTTTCAGCACTTCCATTGCCACATTTTTATGCTCCATTCCTTTCAATTCCAACAGGAATTCTTCTGATAAAATTGAAATATCCGGTTTTTTTATTCCTGCTGCATCGAAAACATCAATAACTTGTTCAGAAATCAAAGCCTTATCAATTACCTGCCGAATGGTGGTTTCAATTTCTTCATCGGTTTTTCCTGGACCTGTGCTATGAAATTTTGCTAACCTAGCTTTTACGGCCTGGAAAAAAGAAACCTCCTCTTTAATATCCATGGCCTGTTCATGCGGAACTGCAATTGCAAAGGCTTTTGAAAGTGCAGTAACTTCATTAATGTATCTTTTCTTTCCGTCTTCAAGTCCAAGAATATGCTCTTCCGCACCTAAAATCATGGATAGCTTTTTTGAAGTATCAGCTTGGAAATAATCTTCATACGGAAAACCATGAAACATATTTGAAACGACTTCCAGTTTTTCCAACATAAGTTCCACTGCCTGTTCCTGTGCAATGGCCGGGTCGCCTTTACCGCCAGCATCGGAATAAAAAGAAAGTGCTTTTTTCAAATCAGATGCTATTCCTAAATAATCAACAACCAAACCACCGGGCTTATCTTTGTAAACCCTATTGACACGGGCAATTGCCTGCATCAGATTATGGCCTCTCATAGGTTTGTCAATGTAAAGTGTATGCATGCTCGGTGCATCAAACCCGGTTAACCACATATCCCTGACAATTACCAATTGCAATTCATCTTCGGGGTCTTTCATTCTGTCAGCTAAAATCTTTCGTTGTTGTTTCGTTGTATGATGTTTTGCCATTTTGGGGCCGTCTGATGAAGAAGATGTCAT
>NZ_DATFKB010000046.1:0-3570 GCF_035268865.1 Salinivirga sp.
ATAATCCCGGCCTCATTGATTTTTTTGGACCAATTGGGACCCTACTCGGTGTAGCGATCTTGCCTTACCTTATAACACGATTCTTTATGGGAATGGGTGAAGATGCTGTACTCCCTATCGCTGAGGCATTTATTTTAGCTGTACTGGCCGGCTTTGGTATTGCACTGGCAAAAGGCATGAAGCTTCAGGAAGTGATCAATGGATTCATTGATGGCTGTAAAGGAGTTACTATAGGTGCTGTGATATTGGCCCTGGCGGTTACCCTCAAAGAGGTAGCAGATGCTGTAGGGACCGCCCCCTATGTTGTAGAATTGGTGGGTGATGTCATTCCGGCATTTCTGCTTCCCGGGCTATTTATGATATTGTGTATGTTGATCGCCTTTTCAACCGGCACTTCCTGGGGAACCTATGCGGTTGTTTTTCCGGTTGCCATTCCATTAGCATGGGCCGTAGTACCTGACCCATTTTTTCTGACTCTTTGCTTTTCAGCCGTTATTGGTGGGGCTGTTTTCGGTGACCAATGCTCGCCGATCTCTGACACAACGATATTATCCTCACTTTCAACCGGGTGTGACCTTATGGATCACGTACAGACGCAATTTCCATTGGCAATTTTAGCAGGCTTATTGGCCGTAATAGCCTATGCAGGAATGGTTTTATTTTTTGTATAGCATTTCAATTTGTTCCCGCCTGTTACAAATATTAAAATATTCTCATGTAACATTGCACAAATATCCCTTACAATAAATCTACACGTTGGAAACAGTTAATGGGTAGCTGTATCTAAGTATAATATTTTTTAGTGGGGAGGTTAAAAATGGGTAGAGTATATATTGCCCTCATCAGCTCCGGGAGCTACTATGGGTCCTGATAAAAGTGAATGGGTTCATGAATCACCCGAAATTACTGAATTAAAGCGTAAGGCTTTACGAGTTGCAAAATCAAATGTTCCGGTTCTTTTGACAGGTGAGAATGGAACCGGGAAAGAAGTGCTTGCACATTTTATTCATAATAATTCTGCCACCAAAGAAGTCGTTGACAAGAAACCTTTTATTATTGTCAATTGTGGTGCCATTCCGGAAGACCTCATTGAAAGTGAATTATTCGGATACGAAAAAGGAGCTTTTACCGGGGCCGAGCACACTAAAGAAGGTGCATTCGAATTAGCCAATGGCGGAACACTCTTCCTGGATGAAATTGGTGAATTATCACTGAATGCCCAGGTCAAATTACTTAGAGCCGTAGAATACCAGTCTTTTAGAAGATTGGGCGGTAAACAAGAGATCAAAGTAGATGTAAGGATTATATCAGCTACTAACGTAATCCTGCATGATGCCATAAAATCGGGTGATTTCAGACAGGATCTCTTTTACAGGCTTAATGTCATCGAATTGTACATTCCAGCCCTGCGACACCGTAAAGATGAAATACCTCTTCTTACAGAACATTTTTTAAAGATGTTCTCGGAAAAGTACAATATTGAAAAACTCTACATTGCAGAGGACTGCATGAAGTGTTTTAAAAAGTATAACTGGCCCGGAAATGTAAGGGAATTAAAAAATATCATAGAAAGGTGTGTGGTTCTATCCAAAGATGGTGTCATTGACAGAGATGTACTACCCCAACAAATCACCTCGCAAGGGTGTTTACCTGCTGAAAGAACCACAAATGATTTTAATAAGTCTGAAGGAAATTTTCTGGAAATAGAGATCGGAACTCCTTTTGAGGAAATTGAGAAAAAAGTCATACAACAAACATTGTCTTCTTGTAACAATAATAAATCTGAGGCTGCAAATGTTCTTGGTGTAAGCAGAAAGACTTTGCATAATAAGCTGGACAAGTACAGTAAAAAAATGTCAGAGGAAAATGCCAGTAATCCATGAGTGATAACCCCGGTACCTTTGAACGTATCAAACGTCGTTTGAAAAAGCATTCATTGCTTGAACACTTGCTCGGGTTTTGGCTTTCAAGAAAATTCACTCAAAATGGTATTATAGTTGTCAAAGAATCTTTCCCATTACCAAAGGTAATAAATAAGGGTGGTTCACTATTTGCAGAAAATTGCCAGTTCTATTCAGGTGTACGCATAGAGATAGGACAAAATGGGTCGGTCAGCATTGGAAATGGGACTTACATAAACAGAAACACACTATTAGTGTGTGAATCTGAAATTAAAATTGGGGTAAACTGTAAAATTTCCTGGGATGTTATCATCATGGATTCAGATTTGCACCCACTTAATTCAGACACAACCATCAATAAACCTGTTTACATACAGGACAAAGCATGGATCGGGTGCAGGTGCATTATTTTAAAAGGGGTCACAATTGGTGAAGGTGCTGTAATTGCTGCAGGTTCCATTGTAACCAAGGATGTTCCACCATATACCATTTATGGGGGAAACCCTGCTAAATTCATTACCAATGTTAAAACTCAGAACCCGTCTTAGAGACTAGTTTTCTATCCCTGTTTGTCTTTTTTTGGGGAATTATTACACATCACAAAAGCTACAAATGTGTACATATTTTACAGCTGAAAAACCATTTATTTCAAACACTATCAGTTCGGCATTTTAACAGCAGTATTTCACTAAAAGTTTTACAACCGCCCCATTTGGCATGTTTGTTGTATCTATTATTGTAGATCTAAAATCATATTCAGACAATGCTTTGCAAACAATTTGACAAAAGATATTCGGTAATGGGAATTAAAATATCACCCTATCGAGTGAACGAGTTTTTTGACCTGCTAAATACAACTTTGAAGGAACCCAAATCTGAGCCTTTGTTCTTTGTTACAGTTAATCCGGAAATAGCTGTAGAGACCATTTCAGACCTTGAATTCAAAGAAATCCTGAGCTCATCTTCAATAAACACATCTGATGGTATCGGGATCAGTTGGGCAGTTAAATATTTACACGGGCAAAAAGTTGAGCGAATTACCGGCTCTGATTCACTGGAAAAGATTTGTGAAATTGCTGCTCAAACAAATAATTCAATATACTTTTACGGGGCTATGCCTGGTATTGCAAAAAGAGCAGCTGATATTCTTGAAGAAAGGATCAATGAATTGAACATCATAGGCACCTATTCTCCATCAAAGCGAGATACGCCATTTGATGAACTCCCTGAGGATGTTAGAACCGGCCTTCAGGAAGCAAATGTAGTTTTTGTGGCTCTGGGTGCCCCATATCAGGAAAAATGGATCAACAATAATATTAGTGAGCTAAAAAACTGTAAAGTAATAGCCGGTATTGGAGGCAGCTTTGACTTCATAGCCGGTAATATTAAAAGAGCACCAGTTTTTTACAGAAAAACAGGCTTGGAATGGCTGTACAGACTTTATCTACAACCTAGCAGATGGCGCAGAATGCTAAAACTGCCTTTATTTATGATCAATATAATTTTGTTAAAGATGGCAAGGGTAAACAATTAGATTATCTGCTAAACCGATTGGGTAGCTTTTTTACTTTGCTTTCCATAGTCTTTTTGATCTAAAAGCTCTGAAAAGGCCCTATCAATTCCTTTACAGACAACCGACCAATCATATTTATTTTTTACCAGTTCGTAG
>NZ_DATFKB010000047.1:0-16946 GCF_035268865.1 Salinivirga sp.
GCGTTATAAATAACAGCTTTAATATCAACATCCTGACCTTCAAAAATAGTTGGGATGGAAGTCCACATATCAATCATCTCAAAATCGTCAGCCGGAGGAGTGTAGCATTCTATTGAGGCGTCCCATCCAATGCTTGTACCAGAAGTTCCGTCAAATACAATTGTTAATGCACCTGTAGTATTTTTAGCTGTAACAGTATCCATAATATCAGTGTCATATGCGTACACCGTGTTTACATTATCAGGAGTAAGGTCAATTACCGGAGCATCAGGGCTTTTTCCATCATAAATGTAAAATTGTCCCCATCCATTGTCAAATTCGTGGAAAATAAGTCTGGTTCTTGTATTTTCTCCTACAGGATATATTGTACATGTATCACTCATTGGTGCAGTCCAGCTACCAGCAGGTCCACCAGCATCTGCAAAACCACCACTGCATGTGCTTATTGAATCAAACTGAGTGAAAAGGTAATACTCTCCAAAGTTTGTTACATTCCATGTTTGACTATCATTGTCTGTGTACTCATCACCGGCTAATTGAACCTCTGCTGTGATGGTATAATCAGTAACAGCCGAAAGATCTGCCTGGGCAGAGAAAGTAAAAGTATGAGTGTCGCCGGCAGCTATTGTGACCGGTATATTTTCGGTTATCCATCCATTCGCATCAATCTGGTATCTTACATCTACATTTGATTGATCTACCAATCCTCTGTTTTCAACAGTAATAGTTACATCTTCCATATCAAGAGAAGGGGCTGAAACAGGGCTGCTAAAAGCTTCTATGGCCAAATCATGATCTTTACGTGGGCCATATAGTGCAAATGAAAGGTCAAAAGATGGCCAACTACTCACTAATGTCTGTCCTGAAGTCCAGTCTGGCGCATCATAATAATAACCTAACCCGGGGTTTTTGTAATGAAAGGGAAATCCATTGGCTCCACTTCCCTGTCCTTCCCATTTCCAATAGCCATCTTCTGCAAGATTCTTTACCGGTTGAACACATAACCAATAAGTTCCTTCAGCCAGCGTAGCTATTGTCGGAAGGTTAATGATGAAATTACCGTCACCCTTGTAGTTTATACTTGTTATTCTACTTGCTGCATATGCCTCAGTAGCACCCGGAATATCTGCGGTATCAGACATTTCATAGATCATAACATTTACACTATCAACATCCGGATTTGCTGCATAGGTATCTATGGACCCATGTACTTCAATATAATTGATTTTCCATGTTTCACCCACTGGAACGGTAAAATCATCAGCACTGTAAGTTGTTTTTGTGCTATTGGCATCATCTGATGCTAAAAATGAGTTGATGCTTTTGGCATACGTTTCATACGGATTACTTATTTGGTCATAAAGTAATGGTCCAATAGCATCTTTCTGGGAAAAACCCAGATTAACTATTAGCGGAAGCGTTATAAATAACGCTAAAAATTTGAGTACATTAATTCTCATTGTGAATAGTTTTAATTATACATATGTTTAATTAGATTCTTTATTATTGTCCTGGTCTGAAAAAGATTTTAATAATTTTTCCAGCGCCTTACTAATTTCTTTGTTTTGCTCAAGTTGCTGTGCAATCTGTTTGTCCAATGAATATTTTTTCCCGTCTTTTTTCTGGGAATCATATTTTGATCTGTTGGATTTGTGATTCGTCATAGTTTTTTTGACATTGATTTTGTGAAGGCTAAAAACAGGAAGTTTTATTTTAGATGGAAATTTCTGCCCACAACTACGTTACTACCCATTTGGATTTTCGGGAACAAATACACTACAGTTAACGCTAATGTTTTGTTATATAGCGCATTGTTGGGTTGGTTGTTTGGTGTGTTTTTTGAAAGAAATGAAGAGTTTGTGGAAAATTATTTTGAAGTAGGGAACTAATGTAGTGCTATTTTGTCTCCAATTGCATTAAATAAGTGACAAGGTTAGTATCAGTATTGACCAGGTTCAACTTTTTTCTAAGTCTGGTTCTGGCTACTTCAATACTTTTGATAGATTGAAATGTGATGGCCGATATTTCTTTTGAGCTCATATTGAGTCGAAGAAATGCGCAGAGTCTTTGTTCGTTGGGTGTTAAATCAGGGAAAAGCTCATTCAGTTTGCTGTAGAATCCTTCATGAACCTCCTGGAACCGTATCTGGAACTCCTTCCATGCAGCTTCATTGGTTGTGGTCTTTAACTCATTGATTATATCCTGAATAATAGCCTGGTTGGATTTTTTAAAATCACTTTTAGCTTTCATTAGCTTTTCTGCTACCCGGGTTGCAAGTTCATTATTGCGCACTAAATGCATCACATTGGTAGCGAGTTCCTTATTTTTAAATTCCAGTTTGTTCTCCAGGTTTTCTTTTTCAAGCCTCAGCTTTTCTTGTTTCAGTTGTGTGCGTTTGGTGCGGCTGCGACCCAGAAAAAATAGCAACACACTTACAATCAAAAGTGCAAAGGTTATGGCAATTATCAATACATAGGTAAACTCTTTTTTTTGTTGTTTCAATTTATTCTCCTGCTGTATTTTGTCAAATTTGTATTGCATCTCAAGTTGGGTGGCAGTTTGCAAGCTTTTAGCATAATTAATGCTATCATTCAGCTTTTTGTATTCCATATGTAATTCAAAAGTCTTTTCATATTGCTTGTTTTTGGCATATTCTTTCAGTAAGGCATCAGTTACGGCAAATTGAAGATCCAGGAATGATGTACTGTCTGCCAACTGCATAGCCATTTGGAAATAATCTATTGCCGGGACACTCTTTCCCATAAGACTTTGTGTTTGTCCAATAAAGAAATAGGTTAGAGCAACACCCTTGTAATCTTTCTGGTTTTTTCTGATTGCCAGTGATTTTTCATAAAAAGACTGAGCAATTCTATAGTCTCCTTTTAATTTGTGTATGTTTCCTATGTTGTTATAGGCTAGTGGTATAACTGTTTTGATTTCATTTTTTTCCGAAATTTCTATGGCTTTGTTAAAATGGTAGAGGGCTGTGTCATATTCTCCCTCTGTGTTTAAGGTGACACCAATTCCATTGTGAATTCTACTAATAATGATGTTGTATTGTGAATCAGGAAATGTTTTATTTTGCTCCCTTGCCAGTTCAAGGGATTTATAATAGTATTCCCTTGATTTTGCAAATTTGTTTAGACTGTTAAAAGCCAGACCAATATTAAAGTACTGTAGCATTAATCCTTCTGTGTCTTTTGCAAGTTCAAAATTTCTTAATGCCTCATAATAATATTTTAAAACCCTGTCTAAACCACCTCGATAATAAAAGGCTGAACCAATGGATGCGTTTATTTCTGCAATTTCTTTATAGAAACCATGCTCTTCTGCAATCATTAATGCTTCATTAAAATATATTAATGCTGAATCCGGGTTGCTTGATTGTAAACTTTGGGCAATATCGTTCAATATCCTGATTTTTTTTTTATCGTTATCAGCTTGCTCCAATTGTATTTTTACACTATCCCTGATAAGTTCTTCATTACCATGAGTATTGTAGAATAGACTTATACAAAAGAGAAAAATAAAAATTTTTTTCATCGGAACTCCTGTTAGAAATTGATAATTTAAAGATAATTATTAACCCAGAATAATCAATATAAGATTTGAATCTGTAAAATTACATCTACAATTTGTTTAGAAATAATTAAATAGAGGTCTTTTTGCAAAAAGTACAACTATTTTAACATTATAGAAACCAATAAATAAGCCTTGCCTGTAGTGGATAAGTAGCGTCATTTATTTCCCTGGTAGTAGCTTTATTGGGGATTATTCTGAGGTTTAAGTGGTTTTTAGAAGCACATTTGAAAAAAAAATCAAATCTCAAAAATATGAAATATTTACTGATCACTGTTGCTTTTTTATTTTTCACTCAGATAAGCTACGCTCAGCTGCCCGATAGTACAATTGCCCCAAATTTTACTTTACAGGATATTGATGGAAACTCTCATACATTGTATGATTATTTAGATTCGGGAAAAACAGTTGTAATCAATATTTCTTCCACTGCGGCTGATCAATATGCAGGACAATCGTGGTTGTATTTTAGCGAGTTTCACCTGAATAGTATTTATACAGATTACGGACCCTCAGGTACGGATGAAATTATGGTGCTTATGTTAGAAACGGATCCTTCCACACCATTGAGTGGATTGTACGGAGAAGGTAGCACACTAGGCGACTGGGAGCAATGGGCGAATTTTCCAATCATCCATAATGACTCAATAGGTGATGTTTACCCTTATGGTATAATGTATCCTTCCAGCTATATTATTTGTCCAAACCGCAGAACAACCTGGGCTGGTTGGATAACCGCCAATTCTTTCCCTTTTTATTTCAATCAGTGTGGAACACCTGATTTTAATAATAATGCCGCAATTAAAAGTATAGACTCACCGGGTCTAAATGCATGCGGGAGCTTGCAACCCTCTATAACTGTGGAGAATTTTGGTTTTAATCCGCTTCAATCATTAAATATATCGTACCAAATAAATGATGAAACTCCTGAACTATTTTTATGGGAAGGAAATATTTCCATGTATACTTCCAAAGAAATTACCCTGCCAACTATTGATGTTAATATTGAAGGAGATCATGTTTTTAATGTCAGGCTCGTGGAAACAAATCAGGTGTCTGATGAGGATACAACAGATAACCAGCTAAGTAAAGACTTTGCCTATATTGACGAAGGCCAAAACATCAGGGTAGAAGTTACCACAGATGCAAATCCGGATGACGTGATCTGGAGAATAAGAGAAACGACCGATGTGATACTGACTGTTGATAATTATGATCAAATGTATCATCACTATAATCATAATTTTTGTCTTGAGGCCGGTGCATGTTACACATTCGATGTATTTGACCTTGGAAATGATGGAATGCAGGAAGGTAGCATAGGAGAGGTTTTACTTATTCAGGGAGAGGATACTGTTGTGCATGCTTACGGCGATGAATACGGAGCTGATTTTACAACAGAGTTTTGCATCAATCAGGTAGGCTTTGAGCAAAATACAGATGGTGAAGATAAAGTTAAAGTATATCCAAATCCGGCTACTGAGCATTGTACCGTTCAGGTAAATTCAAACGATTATAGTCTAAAGATTGTCGATCTGGCCGGTCAAATTAAAAAGCAAATTCGAGGAACTCAATACCAAACAGATATTGATATATCAGACCTTTCAACCGGGTTTTACTTCATGGTGATTAGTTTAGATAGCAATCAACTCGTCCATAAGTTAGTGGTTGAGTAGTTGTTTTGGTTTTTTGTAATATAAAAAGCCGCCTGCCTGGCGGCTTTTTATATTAGTCAAACCATTCTTTTATCATTTTCAGTGTCTTACGGGCTTGTATCTGAAATGGTATAATAACCAACAAATAGGCACCCAATACTATCCATAAACCTATTTTAACCACCTGATCGTATTGTTGGTTCTCCCAAAAGTTGATCATCAATAGCGCTATGGTAATTATAATTAATGGAATAATAACTCTTAAATGCGGGTTTGTCATGGTCAGGGTTATACGGCTTTTATCATTGTTTTCTGAAATAAAACCACGGATGTGAACTGGCGAGATATTCCAATATGGCACCACGGGTCTTACGGCAAAATGGTCTTCTTTGACTTTTCCCCACAAAGCACTATTAAAAGTTTTCCCCCAGTAAAATGCCGGGCTCTTACCTTCTGTATGTTTTGCAAGCAATTCATTTGCTTCCTTTTTAGTCAGCTTAGTATCTATTTGTGTGTGAATTAATGGCCAGAATTTCATAAGAACTCCCTTTTTTATTACTAACAGGTAATAAATGCTGTGGTTTAACAAATCATGCATTTTTTCCACATTTATCCGCTTAAAACCGATATTGCAACGCTACCCAACAAGTCTTTAAAACCGACCATTGGGTAATCAGAAAAAGCACTATCTACGCTTTCACTTACCTCGTCATTTATGGCGTAGGTTCAAACACACTTTAACACTTGTAAGGCTTCAGCCGGGAAACTATTGTGAGTTTTTATAAAAAAAATAGTTTCCTGTTTTGTCTTTGCTAACCAAAGCTTTCAATCGTTTGCATATTTTTAGATGCAGGAAATCACACATATAGAATTAATTGTTGCAGGAATTGATTAATTTTACATGCTTAAAACTTTAAAATAGCAATTATGACGAAAATATTTGATTCAGTGAAGCCAGGCGTGCTTTTTGGAAAAGATGTGACCCGTGTGTTGGAGATAGCCAAAAAAGAAAAATTTGCCATTCCTGCCGTGAATGTAGTGGGAACAAACTCGATTAATGCAGTACTGGAATCTGCTAAAAGTGTAAATTCACCAGTAATTATTCAATTTTCAAATGGTGGAGCTTCTTTTTATGCAGGAAAAGGAATTGATTTGCCGGGACAGGAAGCTGCAGTGGCAGGAGCAATAGCTGGAGCTTTGCACGTGAATCATATGGCAGAATTATACGGAGTACCCGTCATTTTACATACCGATCATGCTGCAAAAAAGCTGCTGCCATGGATTGATGGTTTGTTGGATGCTTCTGAAGCCCAGTTTGAAGCCACAGGAAAGCCACTTTTTTCATCGCATATGCTTGACCTCTCTGAAGAATCGTTGGAAGAGAATATTGAAACTTGCGCAAAATACCTGGAGCGTATGGACAAAATGGGTATGACCCTGGAAATTGAACTTGGTGTAACAGGTGGAGAAGAAGATGGTGTTGATAACTCAGATGTAGATGCTTCAGCTTTGTATACACAACCAGAAGAAGTGCATTATGCCTGGAAAGAGTTAAGTAAAATATCGTCTAACTTTACCATAGCCGCATCGTTTGGTAATGTGCATGGCGTATATAAACCCGGAAATGTAAAGCTAACACCAAAGATTCTCGATAATTCACAGAAATATATACAAGATAAAGAGGGAACCGTTGCCAAGCCTGTGAATTTTGTTTTTCATGGAGGCTCAGGCTCATCACTGGAAGAGATACGTGAAGCCATTGATTATGGCGTAATTAAAATGAATATCGATACCGATACGCAGTGGGCTGCCTGGAATGGTGTTCGCGAATATGAAGCAAAAAACCATGATTACCTTCAGTCTCAAATCGGAAATCCTGATGGAGCGGATAGCCCCAATAAAAAATATTACGATCCCAGGAAATGGTTACGTGAACTTGAAAAATCAATGGTTGAAAGACTTAAACAAGCTTTTGATAATTTAAATTGTATAGACAGAAATTAAGAATAGCATACAAAAAAGAAAGGCTGTTTGAAGTGCTCAAACAGCCTTTTTTTTGTGCATTTTATTTTTTACTGGTTACCTAATATCAACGGCATCCCATCTCCTGTTTTGTGCATTGGTACACCCACATTTAATTTCTATAAAAGCTATTTTTCTATTTGGTCATAAACCTACTTTTTTTGCTACAGGTCAAAAAAAGTAGGCAAAAAAAAACCGCCGCTTACAGAAAAATGCTAAAAACCAGGTCATTATGGATAAAGTTTACGAACTCACACCGATTTTTTTTTTGAAAAATCGGTGCTCAAACAGCGCAAACTTTGACGCCATAATAACCAGGTTTTCTTAACGCATTTTTCTTCATGCGGCTAGCTGGCAAACTTTTTACTGCTGATCAGCGACCAGACCCAAGACAGATTGGCCAGACCAAATTACTCGTAAACTTCCCGTTTTTCACGGGACAGGCTGTGAGGACTAAAGCCATTGGCGGGCTAGCGTTAGAGTAAATCCCGATATAGAAAATCTTAGCAACTGCCTCAGCAGTTGCGCTATATTTTCATAATCGGGGTTCAATTGATATAAATGACATAAAAGAGGCTTGTCCAGCTTTTATGTGTAATTTAGTTAATTGAAAAGAGCGGGAGGAAGCGTAATTTGATCTTGAATTTTTGCGCCATCCTTCGGTCGCCGAAGGCTTGCCGCAGGTAAAACGCTAAAGCTAAGGCGGCATGCGATTGCAACTTTTTTTCACTTCGACAAGCTCAGTGCATCGCAAGAAAAAAAGTTTAGTAAGAAAAGGTAAAACCCTCTAAAAGATCTAAAGTGGGTTATGCATTGCACAAAACGGGAGAAAATAGGAATAGGTTAAAACAAGAAAGGCTGTTTGAAATGCTCAAACAGCCTTTTTTTGTGTGTTATAATTTTACTGGTTACCTAATATTAACGGCATACCATCTTCACCACTACCAATTACAATTACCTTGCTATTTGGTGATTGGGATAGTTTCACTGTAGCTTCAATGCCACGCATGCGCAGGAGGCTTCTGGTCAAGCTCGCGTTAATAATTTTGTTTGCCCGCGATTCTCCTTCGGCTTCAATACGCTTACGCTCTGCTTCACTTTTTTCCTTCTCAAGTTTAAACTGGTAAGCCAGTGCTTCCTGTTCCTGCTTAAGCTTATTTTCAATGGCCATTTTAATGTCTTTTGGCAGCTGAATGGAACGAATCAAAAGGGCCCGCATATCAATAAAATTATTATCCAGCTTTTTCCCGGCTTCCTCAATTATTGATTCTTCTACTTCTGATCGTTTAGTAGAATAAATTTCTTCAGCTGTATATCGCCCGGCAACCTGCCGTACCGTACTTCTTATTTCGGGTATTATTAGCTGGTTGATGTAATCCTGGCCAAACTGACGATGCAAATAAGGTATTTGTCTGTATTTGGGATTAAAACGCACTGAAATATCAATGTTTACAGACAGCCCGTTTTTATCAAGCACATCCATGGGTTCCTCTGACTTTTGTTCTTTTACATTGTATGTAATAAAATCGTTCCAGGGAGCAACAATATGGAACCCCGGGATGAATACATTTGTCGTATCCAGCCCCTCTCCGAATTGACGGAAGATGATAGCGCGCTCACCCGGATTTACTTTGTAAAACATACTGCTTCCGAAAAAAACTATCAGTATAAAAACACCGATAATTGCAATAATAAGTTGTTGAAGTCCTTTTTTCATAGTTTAAAGATTTAATAATTGATTGATTAGTCTAATTTAAATTTGTTTGTTAATCTGTTCCCGGCATGCTTGTCAGCACTTTAAAGGTGCCTTTAGGAACAATACTTAATACCGGCACAGGAGCACTATGCACAACCTCCTTGGCAAATGATCCCATAAAGAACCTAACTATTTCAGGCTGTTGATGGGTAGTAATAATAACCAAATCAGCATCTTTGTCCTGCACGTATTCTAAAAATTTCTTTCTGCGATTGCCATCGTAGAATCGAAAATCGGTTTCTATTTCAATGCCAGCTTTTTCTACAAAATCACTCACCTGCCTGAGTTGTCCCTTCAAATGGCCTACTACACCATCATCGCGGGTAGAAGAGAACGATACCGCATAAATTTTACTGTGAAATCTTTTAGCTAAATGTACTGCGTCGGTTACCTTTTCCCGGGTTTCCTTGGTTAAGTCCAATGGCAAAATAATTTTATCCAGATTTTTGCTGGCACAGCCATTTTTTACAGTTACAACAGGTATATCTGCTTCGGTGGCAACCCTGAGTGCATTACTGCCAATAATTTTTTTCTTTATATTTTCAGCAGTTGAGGTCCCCATTACTATGAGCTCTGCATCGATTTGAGCAGCCTGTTCAAGAATGGTATCGCAAAGTTTTCCCTCCACTACAATGGTTGAAAATTCGGGGGGTGTGTCTTGCGACAGCTCCTCGGCCTCTTTTACCAAAGCCTGCTCAATGCTTAAGATTTGATTGTCGCGTTCTTTGTCATCCATGAAATTCCATGGAGGTAAATTAATGCGAATTACATGCAGGAGGTAAATTCTGGCGTCTGTTTCGTTGGCAATCTGTATGGCCTGGTATATACCCTCTTTTGATTGCTTCGAAAAATCGACAGGTACTAGTATTCTGGCTTCTTTTTTTTCCATTTGTTGATATATTTGTAAAGTTCAGTTTTTATTTTGTACACTTTTTGAATCTAAGGAAATGGAATAATCAAACTAAATTTACATTACTTTTGCCAAAAATTAATAGCTTTGATCTCCATACCCTGCGATAATTTATTATCATGGGGGCTTTTTTCATTATTTTATTGATCATTACAAATTTAAACATATATGAAGCAAATACAAGCATCTGAATTAATTGTTAACCCTGATGGATCAATTTTTCACCTACACCTTAAACCGGAAGACATTGCCGATACTATAATTTTGGTTGGTGATCAGGGAAGAGTGGATATGATAGGCGGATATTTTGACGAAATTGAATTAACCCGTCAAAATCGTGAATTTAGATCAATAACCGGAACTTATAAAGGGAAAAGATTATCGGTAGTTTCTACCGGAATAGGGACCGACAATATTGATATTGTACTTAATGAGCTTGATGCCCTTGCAAATATTGATCTTGAGAAACGCGTCGTCAAAGATACACATACACAACTCAGTTTTGTGAGAATAGGAACTTCAGGAGCACTGCAAAAAGATATCCCGGTTGATACACCGGTTATTAGCGAAATAGCATGTGGGTTTGATGGGTTATTGAATTTTTATGCCGATCGCGATAAGATTAGCAACCTGGTAATGGAAAATAGTTTCCTTGAACACATGAACTATTATAAAAAACTAGCAGTGCCTTATTTCGTCGGTGCAGACCCCGATCTGTATAGCATATTGAAACCCGGATGTACAAATGGTATTACCATCTCTGCACCTGGTTTTTACGGGCCGCAGGGTCGTGTGTTGCGATTGGATATTAAGGACCCTGATGTGAATGAGAAAATTTCGGATTTTAAACTTAATGGTCACAGGTTTACCAATTACGAAATGGAAAGCTCTGCAATTTATGGGCTTTCAAAGCTTTTAGGCCACAGAGCTGTAACTATTTGCAATATTATTGCAAACCGTATGCGCGGCGAATACAGCCAAGATTATAAAGAAGGTTTGAAGAAAACAATCACAAATGTACTTGATAGGTTGAGTTATTGATATGGATAACGAGCTATTGTATTTACTGAAGTTAATGGATGATCCCAGCAAGGAGGTTTTTAATGCGGTTGAATCAAAAGTAATTGATTTGGGACGCGATGTAATACCAGATCTTGAAAGATATTGGGAAAAAACAGCGAATACATTAGTACAGGGTAGGATAGAGAATTTACTACAGCAAATAAATTTTAATTATCTGAAAGGACAATTAAAGAGTTGGATTCCAAATAGCGATTATAACGCTATTTACGGATCCTACCTTGTTTCGTTACTTCAGTATCCCGATATAGATTTTGAAGATGTCTCAACCTTATTCGAAGAGGTTAAACGAGATCTTTGGCTTGAAATGAATCCTCAACTTACAGCGCTCGAGAAAGTAAGGGTGATTAATCATATATTATTTCAGGTTCATAAATTTCAGGGTAGCAGAAGCAATCCTACAAGCCCGCAACATTTTTTTATTAATAATTTGCTGGACACAAAGCGGGGAAATCAGTATTCATTGATGATGCTTTATGTTTCTCTCGCCCAGGCAATTGATTTGCCTGTTTATGGTGTCCAGCTACCCCATAATTATTTGCTTGCCTATCATGATGAAGAGCTTGCAAAGTACACTGGAAAAGATAAAAGCGGAATTCTGTTTTACATTAATCCTTATAATAGTGGGGCTATATTTGGAAAAAAGGAACTTACCCAAATGCTTAAACAGAATAAAATTGAGCCGCGCAAACAGTTTTATGAACTTGCTGATAATGTTTTTTTAATAGCACAGGTTTTTAGAGCTTTATTAATAACCTTTCAGAATTTGGGTTATACCGACAAGGTAGAGCGGATTGAAGAACTTTTGCGGTTTATTGCTGCTGAACAAAGCAGCCACAATAAACGTAATAAATGATTGAAACAAAACGAATTTTGGTTATTGTATTCCAAAGTTGCTGAATTATACTTATGAAACGTATATCTATTCTATTCAGAAGACATAGAGAAAATTTGTTCCGCTTTTTTCTTTTTATTATTACGGTAGCAATACTGGTTTTTCTATTGCCGACAGAGCGAAAATTCGGTTTCGAATATCGCAAAGGAGCACCATGGATGCACGAAGATTTGATCGCACCATTTGATTTTGCTATACAGAAAAATTCCGACGTAATAGAAAAACAAAAAGACAGTATACAGCAACGTGCTAATGTTTTTTACCGTTTCCGGGACGAAACATTCATGCAGCTCGATTCAACTTTTAACCAGAGTACAGAAGAAGCATTTAAGCGTTTTGTAGATACAACAAATCTGACCAGCAATCAAAAGAATGATCTTAATTTTTATCTCGATAGTTTAAGGTTAGTATATTCGGATATCATGCATAAAGGAGTAATTGATACGGTTCTCATACCCGATGGTGCTCCCGATAAAGATATTACCCTGTTGCGCAATAATGTGGCACATACTTTTGAGGAAAATTTACCACCACCTGAAAAAGCCGAAGCGTTATTGCGTAAAGAGATAAATAGTTTTAACCTGGAGCAGGAAAAACTAAGAGCGTTTTTTGCCAAATTGAATGTAGGTCAATATGTTAAGCCAACAGCAGTATATGATAAACAAACCACTGCAGATAATTTAGAAAGCCTTACCAAATCGCTCTCAACAACCTCGGGTATGATTCAGCGGGGACAGCGAATTATAAGCCGCGGAGAACTTATAACCAACGATACCTATCAGATAATCGAATCGCTTCGCATGGAGTATGAGTCCACCCAGGGTATTGGAAGAGTTAAGGATTGGCTTATTGCCGGAAAAATTATTGTGATTTCTTTAGCCATAGGGGTGCTGTTTTTATTTTTAATCTATTTCAGGCGTGAAGTGCTTCAGCATCGTGTGAAATCTTATTTTATTGTATTTTTATTGCTTTTAATGGTTTTGGCGGCAGGACTTACATCAAATGCCGATAACATCAATATATATGTTGTCCCAATTGCCATAATGCCCATCATTATTCAAATTTTCTATGATCCTCGCCTGGCCATATTTGTTCATATGGTTACAATTGTAATTATAGGTTTTATTGTACCCAATCCATTTAAATTCGTTTTTATTCAATTTGTAGTAGGTGTGGTTGCCATTCTGAGTTTAAGAAATATGCACAGGCGCCAGCAAATATTTTTTGCTGCTCTGGCTGTTTTTACAACATACAGTTTGGTATACCTTGGTCTGGGTATGATGCAGGAAGGCGATATCACAAAGATTGATCCGATGCAATTTGCCTGGTTTGCAGGCAACAGCATGTTGGTACTTTGGACTTACCCTTTGATATACCTGTTCGAAAAAATGTTTGGTTTTTTATCTGATGTCACCCTTATGGAGATGGCAGATACCAATCATCCATTACTCAGGAAACTTAACGAAAAGGCACCTGGCACATTTCAGCACTCTATGCAGGTTGCAAACCTTGCCGAAGCAGTAATAAGGCGTATTGGAGGCAACCCTTCACTAGTGCGCACTGGGGCACTTTACCATGATATTGGGAAAATGAAAAACCCGGAGTATTTTATTGAAAATCAAGTGCCCAACCGTAATCCTCACGATAAGCACACATTTGAAGAAAGTGCCAATATCATTATAAACCACGTGAAAGACGGTATAAAAATGGCCAAGCAATATAATCTACCCAAGCCGGTTGTTGATTTTATTCGTACGCACCATGGAGATGGCCTTGTGCAATATTTTTATCGTTCGCACGTCAATCAGTTCCCTGAAGATATTGTTGACGAAACAAGGTTCCGATATCCGGGCCCGACGCCATTTTCAAAAGAGACAGGAGTGGTTATGATGGCAGATTCTGTAGAGGCCGCTTCGCGTAGTCTTAAGACAATGAATGAAGAGACAATTGATAATTTGGTCGATAATATTTTGAGTTATATTATCAGGGAAGATCAATTGGATGATGCTGATATTACTTTTAAAGACATTAATATTGCAAAAAGTATTTTTAAAGAGAAACTTAAAAATATTTATCACGCACGCATAGAGTATCCCGCAGAAAATAACAATGCCAACAATCAAACATCTTAATTTCCAGGGAATTTTGTATTTCGTCTTTTTGAGGATAACTGTTTACCAACAAAATATATGTTATTCTGTTGTATTTCAAAAAGGCGAATGAGTAATAGATTAAAAGAAGAGCATAGCCTCTACCTTAAACAGCATGCAGAAAATCCGGTGGAGTGGTTTCCCTGGGGTAAGGAAGCTTTTGAAAAAGCCCATGACGAGAACAAACTCCTCATTGTAAGCATTGGATATTCTTCCTGCCACTGGTGTCATGTGATGGAACATAATGTGTTTGAGCATGATGATGCAGCGGCTTTAATGAACAAACATTTTGTCAGCGTTAAAGTAGACCGCGAAGAACGGCCCGATGTTGACCATATTTACATGGATGCAGTACAAATGATTACCGGTGGTGGCGGTTGGCCGCTTAATGTGTTTGTTTTGCCAGACGGACGGCCCTTTTATGGTGGAACATATTTCCCGAAGGAACAATGGATGAGTTTGATTGAAAGGTTAGCTATAACCTATAAGGAGCGACCTGAATTAATTCGCAGTACAGCAGAAGAAATTCAAAATAAAATTGTGCAAAATGAAGAAATACTGCAAGCTAATAAGCCTCGAGAAGATGGTGTAAATGAATTGTCTGCCAAATTGTTAAAACAATGGGAGGTCAATTTTGACAGTGAACATGGCGGAGAAAAGGGAGCCCCTAAGTTCCCAATGCCTGCCAGATTAAGTGCTGTGTATAATGCAGCCATTTCACAGAATCATGCAGCTATTAAAAATCAAATTCATTTTACGCTCAAACAAATGGCTGCCGGTGGTATTTACGATCAGGTTGGAGGTGGATTTGCCCGTTACTCTGTTGATAGTCAGTGGCGCGTGCCACACTTTGAGAAAATGCTGTACGACAATGCCCAACTTTTGCCGCTTTATGCTAAAGCGGCTAGTATTGAACAGGATGAAATTTTTAAATTAGTAGTCAGCGAAACCTTCGACTTTCTGATTCGAGAGATGCAAATCGAACCAGGTTTGTTTGCATCAGCTATTGATGCCGATAGCGAAGGTGTAGAAGGGAAGTTTTATGCATGGAACTATGAGGCCTTCAAAAAAGTTATTCCGGAGGATCAATGGGCAGATTTCTTCAATGTCATAAAACCGGGCACCTGGGAGGGGACCAATGTGCTGCATTACCACTCCGGAAAAATAGATCAACGTATCCGCGATGAACAAGGTTTTCAAGCTGCTTTGACTAAAGTGAAATCAAAACTTTTGAGCGAGCGAAACAAACGCGTAAGACCGGTTAGGGATGAAAAAGTCATAACCAGCTGGAATGCTATGCTGGCAGCCTCATTGTTTGAAAGTTATAAGTATGTAAAAGATGCGCGGTTTATAGACGTTGCCCTGGAAATACTCAACAGGGTAAAACAGCAATGGGAATTGAACCACCGTTTGCCACGTATATTGAATTATACTGCAGGAGCCGGGATGCTTGACGATTATGCTTATGCAGCTATGGCTTTTTATCGGGCCTATATAACTACTCATGATCAAGATTGGTTAGATGTTTCCAATGAAATATTTTCTACTACATTGAATAAGTTTGATTTGGGTAAGCCTCTTTTGAATTACTACCCGGCAAGTGAGCAACTGTTTACCCATAAAACGGAATGGATGGACACCGTAATCCCTTCATCCAATGCATTGATGGCTAGTGTGGCCTTTGACCTCGGTTATGTGCTGAAAAAACCGGAATACACCGTAAAAAGCCAGGAGATGCTTGGTACTATGGAAGAGCTAATGCAAAAACATCCGTTAATGCTTGGTGAATGGCTGCAGACCGATCTTAAGAGTAAAATGAAGGTTTATGTCAGCATAGGAGAGGATTACGAAAAAGAAGAAGTAATTCAGCGTTTTGCCAGAGAAAAGCTGTATCCCGATATTTTGCCACTACAAAGTGGCGCAGATAATGAAATTCTTGTTTGTAAAGGTGATCTTTGTTTTGAGCCGGTTAGTACAATTGATGAAGCAATAAAATTACTTGTTGTATAATAGTTTTTTTATCTTGCATATAAAAAGACATGAAATACAGTTTAATGTTTTTTTTCATCATTGTTTTTGCTCATTCTTCATTTGCTCAATTCGATGTCGTAACTATTGAGGATGAGGGATATCCGCAAGAACCTACTATTATGATGGATTTCTCCAATCCTTCAAGAATGATGGCTGCTATCAATAATGATCAGGCTTATTATTCTCTTGATACGGGGCGCACATGGACAGAAACCGTTAATTATTCTGAATATGGTATTTATGGCGATCCGGTTTTGATGAGCGATACGAACGGAAGTTTCTATTACCTACATTTGTCGGGCTCAGTAAATTGGCTGGATCGTATTGTTGCTCAAAGAATTGATAGTCTTCCGGGTGATTGGTTGGTAGATAGTTACATGGGGCTTAACGGGAATAAAGACCAGGATAAGGAGTGGGCCACTGTTGATCGCTCCACTAATAATCTTTACGTTACCTGGACAGAATTTGATAGTTATGGATCATCATCATCTTCAGACAGCAGCCGTATACGGTTCAGTAAATCGACTAATCGTGGTGTTACCTGGAGCGAAGCCATACAAATTAATGAAGTTTCGGGTAATTGTGTTGACGACGATCTGACTACAGAAGGTGCTGTGCCCTGTGTGGGGCCAAATGGTGAAGTATATGTATCATGGGCAGGCCCGGCCGGTATTGTTTTCGATCGGTCGTTTGATCAGGGTGAAACATGGCTCACTGAAGATATTTTCATCGATAGCATTGTAGGAGGGTGGGCCATAGATATTCCCGGAATTTATCGTTGTAATGGTATGCCTGTCACAAAATGTGATACATCTGGCGGCCCGAACCATGGTACAATATACGTGAATTGGACAGACCAAAGAAATGG
>NZ_DATFKB010000048.1:0-12399 GCF_035268865.1 Salinivirga sp.
CGCATTGGGGCAGAGCATAAATCCATTTCTATTTGTAGCTCCTTATAGCAATTCTGACGGCAGATTACATTTTATCCCAAGAGGTGGAGCAGGATTCTCCCATGTAACAAGAACTTATGATGAAAAAAATAATCCGCAAAACATATTTTTCAGCACAAACATCAGCTTTTTTCTTCAGTTACACCTCTCCCTCAGGTACGATATCACACCAAAGCTGCAATGGCAAAGCTCACTGGGCTATAATCATATATCGAATGGGGGTTTAAAACAACCTAATAAAGGAATGAACTTCATTACAGCCAATACAGGAATTAATTACTACATTGATGAGCCCAATATCCCGGGATACAGCACAGATCCAAACTTTTTCAAAGATAAAAAACGTTGGCAATACGGCGCAACCTGTTTCTATAGTATGAAAGTTGCCAACAAAACGAATAATTTCGAACGGGAAAATTGCCCGATTTATGGATGTAATCTCACTTTGGGGTATTTCATACCTAAATTCAGCTATTTAAACGTTGGAATTGAATATATAGCAGACACTTATATACGCAACCATTTAAACCGCAACCAAAACGATAAAGATTTCCAACGTTTAGCCATTATAACCGGCCATACTGCAAATTTTGGAAAATTATCTTTTGTAACTGATCTGGGCTGGTACATTTACAGCCCACACAAAGCAATGGATCCTGTCTATCAGCATTATAGATTAACATATCATTTTGGAAAAAATTGGTTTTTAGGAGTAGGCTTAAAGGCCCACCGTCATGTTGCCGATCTAATGATGATCAACACCGGAATTACTTTATAGAGAAAATGCCCCTTTGCATAACTTACAAAAAGGCATTTCATTAAGTTTTTAACTCAAACCTATTGCGGCTCTTTAATGTTGACAATAACTTTGTCTTTCCATACCACTATAACATCACTATCAATTAAGCCATGCTTAATATTTACAAGGTATTCAACCTTTTCACCTTCCTTTGTAACCTTTTTTACAGTAGGTTCCTTTAATTCGTATAAGTCCAGGGGCATTTCCTGGGCGTTATAACCATATTTTTCAGCAGCATCAATCATTGAACCCGTTGCTGATATCTCATCCATGAATCCCTGCATCTCAGGTGAAACTTCAGGACCACTTGAACAGCTAATTGAAATAGCCGCAATAATCAGTGTAAAAAAATAAACTAGTTTTCTCATAAGTATTAATTTAAATAGTGATTGTTATTCCCTCAAAATCAATACAAAATACAAAATAATAAACAGAAATAAAAGCTGAACAACAAAAAAATTAACATTTTATTAAATAAATCACAATATAAACTTGCTATCAACTACTTTCAGCGTTATAGATTAAAATTTAGTCTCTTAAACATTATACAATTGTTTTTAAAATGTTAAACAGCGCAAACGTTTGCATAAGTTTGTTTTATAAATATAGTTTTGCATCTGTCATTAATAATTAAACTTTTAAAGTTATGAAAAACAAACTATTTACATTAGTTATCCCGAGTATAGTGCTGGCATTTACATTTATCTCAGGATGTACAGAAGAGGAAGCTACAACGGTAACACTAGACAAGAACCAAACAGCTTCTCTTACCTGCCATGTAGAAGCTCAGCTTGATTTAATGAACGATACCGCAAACACAACACTTGAGCCTGCTCCAGCAGGAACAAAAGTATTCATTACAATTCAAAACAGCGAGTACAACGCTGGTGCCCAGGGTGTAACTGTATATGAAACTGAAATAGACGGTAGTGGAATGTTTACATACGATATTCCTGTAACTGAATTGGGAACAAATGTAACAATCTCATTTGATGAATTTATTTATGACCAACAGGTAATTGAATACGATGGAGACCTCGATATGTGGGTTTATGGCGATCCCGAAACAAAAAAATATACTGCTCCTGACCTGGTCAATATATATGTTGCAGGACACAGCTATAACGAGAAGGTTCAGTATGGTGCTCAATCATTTTAATACCTGAAAAATATACCCTTATAGGTATAACACAAGCATAAATACAATCCCGAAATAAACATTTATGCAATACAATGTGAGCATAAAAAAATAAAACTTAAACAGAATGAAAAAAATAATCATATTACTAACATTAATAGTCTTTATTTCATCTGCTTTTGCCCAGGAAGAAGTAACAGAAACAGCACCTGTAACCAAACTCCAGGAAAAGGTAGTAAATAAAAAAGGACAGAATATTTTACCAGAAGCCGGTGACCTGGCAGTTGGTATTGACATGGTTCCTTTTCTGAATTATCTCGGAAATTTTGCGAATAATTCGGTAAATAATTCCTACAATGGAAATTTCCTTGCCACACCTAACACACTATTTGCAAAATATTTCCTCGATCAGGATTTGGCCATACGAGGCAGAGTAATGATAATGAGCAATAACTTTCAAAACAAACAATATGTTGTTGACGATGCAGCTCTTTACAACGACCCAAACAGCAATGACCGGGTTGTAGATGTGATGCAAACAGTAAGTCATGACTATATGATTGGTGCAGGAATTGAAAAACGTCGTGGTAAAGGCCGTTTAAGAGGATTCTTTGCAGGTGAAATAAATTTAATGTTTGGAGCAGATAAAACCATGTATACTTATGGTAACAACTACTCTGAACTAAATCAGGATCCAACAGTATATAACTTTGGAGCTAATGACCTTGGCGTAGATCGATTAGTGGAAAATAATGACGGAACCTATTTTGGAGTCGGATTAGGTGCATACCTTGGCGTTGAATATTTTATTATGCCCAACATTTGCCTTGGCAGCGAAGTTGGCTGGCAAATAAACTATACTGAAAACACCCAGGAAACGAGTATAATCGAAACATGGAACGGAAATGAAGCAGAGGAAATTACAACTTTAGATTCTCCGGGAAATGCAAACTTTAATTACGGTTTTAATAACCCGACAGCTTCTTTATACATTATGTTCCACTTTTAGGGACAGGTAATCAAAACAGCTACCCCAAAAGCACCGGCACGATGTCGGTGCTTTTATTTTTATCAATACACAGCATGTTTTTATCACTAAAAACCGATAAAACTGCCCCACAGCTAAAATATTGTATTATTTCGTGGACGCTAAATTCAAATGAAGACCATAGCATTTCTTAAAATCGGAGGCAACTGAGCTAAGCCCCCTTCTCTATCAATTCACGAATCTTTACTTTTGATTTCCATCCCTTAATTTGTCGTTCCCTTGCAAAAGCCTCTAATTTATCTGGAAATGATTCGATATAAACGATTTCCCAGTCTTTGGCTGACGCAGTTTAACCCTGATGCTTTTGGAGGTGTTTTGTAAGTCGCTCTTCTACCGACATTGAAGTATGTCCAATGTAAAATTTATCCAAAGTTTTCGAATAAAGGATATAAGTATAAGCCATGACTCAATTTTTTGAAAATAAAAAAGGTCAACCATTTCTGATTGACCTTAGTGGGCGATGAGGGAGTCGAACCCCCGACCCCTTGGGTGTAAACCAAGTGCTCTGAACCAACTGAGCTAATCGCCCTAATATTTTAAATAACTTCGTCCATTCTTTTTGGGAGTCGAACCCCCGACCCTCCCGATGTGAATCGGGATGCTTCTGAACCAACTGAGCTAATCGCCCTAATATTTTAAATAACTTCGTTCAATTGTTATATGGGATGATGCTGAAACGCAAGTGTCGCTCCCTTTTTGAACTTCACCAACCGTCTTTTTTGTGATTGGCGGTTGCAAAAGTAGACGCTTTTTTTTACTTCCCAAACATTTTTCGAAAAAAATTTAAAAAAACTTTTTCAAGGATGAAAAAATTGATCAATCCGTAAAAAATACGATCTTTGGACTGCTAACCCAAAAAGTAATAAAAAATGAAAAAGTTTTTCCTTCTGGCCCTTTTTTGTGGACTTGCTGCTCAGGCTTTTACACAAAACAAACTAGTCACAGTTGCCGACCTTTACAAAGACGGTACATTTAGAGCACAATCAGTATACGGCGTAAATTCCATGGATGATGGATTACACTACACGACCCTGGAAAATAGTGGTACCGCTTTGGTTAAATACAGCTACAAAACGGGTAAGGCTGTAGATACACTAATGAAAATTAAGGACCTGAATAATGAGGATATCCAGTATATTTCAAACTATAAATTTTCCGATAACGAATCGAAAATTATTTTCTATATCAACCGCATCAGAATTTACCGGCACTCATTCTATGCAGATTTCTATATTTACGATTTAGAAAACCAAAAATTACAAAAACTCACCAAGACCGGACGCGAAAGACTTGCAACACTCTCTGCTGACGGATCAAAAGTGGCTTTCCTCCGCGACAATAATCTTTTCATAAAAAATCTGAATTCCGGAAAATTAAATCAATTTACCCACGATGGTGAAAGAAATAAAATCATTAATGGCGCACCCGATTGGGTTTATGAAGAAGAGTTCGGATACAATCAGGCATTCCACTGGTCACCCGATGGATCTAAAATTGCCTATTGCAAATTCGATGAAAGCCGGGTTAAAAAATTCACTCTGCTAAAATATAAAGGTCTTAAACCTGAAATAAAGGCGAATAAACTATATCCGGAAGTATACGATTACAAATACCCTAAAGCAGGGGAAGACAATTCCATTGTAACCGTTCACACTTACGATCTGAATACAGAAAAAACTACAGAGATGGAAACCGGCGAGGAAACCGACATATATCTGCCACGCATTTATTGGACAAAAAAAGCAAATACACTGGCTATTGTCCGTCTGAACAGGTTGCAAAACCATATGGATATAATCTATGCCAATGGTACAAACGGAAATTCAGAAGTAGTCTACAGCGAAGACAATAAATACTACATTGACCAGCCTCCGTATGAGGACCTTACTTTTATTGATCAGGAGCATTTCCTGATTATGAGCGAAAGAGATGGTTACAACCATATCTATAAGTATAATACAACCAAAAAAGAGCTCACACAGGTTACACAGGGAAATTTCGACATTACAAACTATTATGGCTACGACGAAGAAAATGACATGGTGTTTTACAGTTCTACTGAGGAAGGTGCCATATACCGAACTGTTTATAAGGTGCGAGATGATGGTAAAAAGAAAAAACAGCTTAGTAACCAGAAAGGCTATAATAGCGCCAGCTTTAGTAAAGGATACCAATATTTTATCAATTACTTTTCCAATGCCACCACGCCCAATTATGTAACCATGAACAACAGAAAAGGTAAAGTAATTCGTGTATTGGAAGACAACGCAAAACTGAAGGAGAAAATGAAGGATTACGCCTTACAAACCAAAGAGTTTTTTGATTTCACAACCTCAGAAGGAGTAAAACTCAATGGATGGATAATTAAACCAGCCAATTTTGAAGCCGGCAAGGAATATCCTGTTATAATGACGCAGTACTCAGGACCGAACTCACAGCAAGTACTGGACCGCTGGAGTGTTGGTTGGGAACAGGTGCTTGCAGGAGAAGGATTTGTAGTAGCTTGCGTTGATCCCCGTGGAACCGGAGGGCGCGGACAAGAGTTCCGTAAAATGACTTACAAAGAACTTGGTAAATACGAAACCATTGACCAAATCGAAGCAGCCAAATATTTAGGATCACTGGATTTTACCGATGAGCAACGAATTGGTATTTATGGCTGGAGCTATGGCGGATTTATGACATTAAATTGCATGACCCAGGGAGCAGATTTTTTCAATACCGGTATAGCTGTGGCTCCGGTAACGAATTGGCGCTATTACGACAATATCTACACCGAACGTTTCATGCGCAAACCACAGGATAACCCCTCTGGCTACGATGACAACTCACCTATTAACCATGTTGAAAAACTAAAAGGTGATGTGCTTATCGTGCATGGTTTGGCCGACGATAATGTGCATCCGCAAAACACATTTGAAATGACAGAGGCTTTGGTGCAGGCCAACAAACAATTTGACATGGCCATTTACACCAATCGCAATCACAGCATATACGGAGGCAATACCCGCTACCATTTATTCACAAAAATGGTGAATTATTTTGTGGACCACCTGAAAAAGTAAATTAAATTTGTTACTCTTTTAAATACAACATAAAAATCGAAATATTATGAGCGAAGAAATTAAAAATTTAGAGCCCAAAGCATTGTGGGAACATTTTTATAGCCTTACGCAAATTCCCCGTCCATCAAAAAAAGAAGGAAAAGCAGTGGAGTTTGTTAAAAAATTTGGTGAAGACCTTGGTCTGGAAACCATTCAGGACGAAGTAGGCAATGTAATTATTCGTAAACCAGCCACAAAAGGCATGGAAGACCGCAAAGGCGTAGTGATGCAGGGTCACCTCGACATGGTGCCGCAAGCCAATAGCGACAGTTCTCATAACTTTGAAACCGATCCGATTGAAGCATTTGTGGATGGTGAGTGGGTAACCGCCAAAGGCACTACACTCGGAGCAGACAATGGTATGGGTGTAGCAGCAGCCATGGCTGTATTGTCATCAAACGACCTGGAGCACGGACCAGTTGAAGCACTTTTTACTGTAGATGAAGAAGCCGGTATGACCGGAGCCAATGCCCTTAAACCAGGCATCCTGAAAGGCGACATACTGTTGAACATGGACTCTGAAGACGAAGGTGAATTGTACGTTGGTTGTGCAGGTGGCGAAGATGCCAATGTTACATTTTCGTACAAAGAAGACAAACTTCCCATTGACTATAAAGCATTTAAAATCTCCGTAAAAGGGCTTAAAGGTGGACATTCAGGACTTGATATTCCACTCCAAAGAGGAAATGCCAATAAAATTCTTTTCCGTTTAATTAATAAAGCACAAAATGAATTTGGTCTTCGTTTAGCCGATGTGCAGGGCGGTAGTTTACGTAACGCGATTCCTCGCGAAGCTTTTGCAACAATTGCTGTGCCCGAAAACGGCGAAGCAAAATTCAAAGAGTTCGTAGCTGAACTTGAAAAAACCATTAAAAACGAATTATCAGATACTGATCCGGGCGTAACAATTACATTTGACCCAGCAGAGGCACCAATGTTTGTTATTGATGAAACCACACAGCGCAACCTTACCGATGCCGTAATGGCTGTTCCAAATGGTGTAATTCGCATGAGCGATGCAATGCCGGGTCTGGTAGAAACATCAACCAACCTTGCAGTAGTGAAAACATCAGAAAACAACACCATTATTGCACAATGCCTCATGCGCAGCTCTGTAGATAGTTCCAAAGAAGAACTTGCTGAGCGTATTACAGCTACATTCCGCATGGCAGGTGCAAAGGTTGAACTGGCAGGAGCTTATCCCGGATGGAAACCAAACATGGATTCAGAAATCCTGAAAGTAATGCAGGATACCTACAATAACACTTATGGTAAAATTCCTGAGATAAAAGCTATACACGCAGGGTTGGAATGCGGTATTTTAGGTAGTGCTTATCCGAACTGGGATATGATCTCATTTGGACCAACAATTCGCTATCCGCACAGTCCAGATGAAAAAGTGAATATTGAAACAGTACAAAAATTCTGGACCTGGATTCTAGAAACATTAAAAGCAATTCCAAAAAAATAAGGACACGCTAACATACAAAAAACCACCTGTTTCGGGTGGTTTTTTTTTGTATAACATAAAAAAACAACCCCATTTCTCCCTTGAACGGAGAAATAATTCTACTATATTAGCGGTCTGTTTGTGAGAAATTAATTGATTTACAGCAATAAAAATAAAACAGATGGATACAATTAAGAAAAGCTTACGTCACACTCCGGCTATGCGCTGGTTGATGCTCTTACTCATTTCAGGATTAACATTCGGTACTTACTGGTTTCAGGATTTCTTTGGTGGTTTAAAAACCATCATGGAAAACGACATGGGTTTTACCAGTGAGGAGTTTGGACGCCTCATCGGTCTAACTACCATAGCCAATATGTTCGGAATGATCATCGTAGGAGGTATCATCCTGGACAAATGGGGTGTTAGAATGGCCGGAATTGTTTTCGGAAGTATTGCGACATTGGGTGCTTCCATTACAGCTCTTGCCTCAGCCGGATTTTTCGGAGAAGAACATTCCACAATGCTTAACATGATGATTTTGGGCCGGATTTTATTTGGTTCAGGTCTCGAGGTAGTTTGTGTGGTGGCCACCCGAACCGCGGTGAAATGGTTTAAAGGCTACGAGCTTGCCCTGGCCATGGCCCTCAACATGGGACTTGGTCGACTCGGTAGTGCCATGGGTATTGCACTGGCTCCAGATATTGCCAATGGTAGTGTACCCTCAGCAGTAACATTTGCCGCAACACTTATCGGAATTGCACTTATCATGTTCCTTATTTACAGCGTATTTGACATCAAACTCGATCGTCAGGAGAAAGTGGAAGGAGCACAAGAAGAAGCTGAAGACTTTAAGTTTTCAGATTTGGTTAAACTTATTACAAACAAATCGTTTTTATATATTGCCTTGCTGTGCGTGGCCTTTTATTCAGCAGTATTTCCATTTATTCAGTATGCACCTGATATATTGATAAATAAATTTGAGTTTTCAATCTTATTGCCTGAAAATGGCAACATTAACCTCTTTGGGTCGACCTCTCTGGGTAACGCCAGTGTTTTTGTGGCACTTTATATATTTGCCATTGCCTTTGCAGCCATCCCCAAACAAATTAAAAATATCAATACACGACGGGTCTACATGGCCGTTATAGCATTGTTGTTTGCCGCATTCCTCGCTTCAATTTGGGATGTAATGGGTATTTGGCTACAAAATGGATCTAAAACAGCAGCCCTGATTCCACTGGGAACAATTATTTTTACGCCAATTTTTGGTAGTTACGTCGACAGCAAAGGTAAAGCTGCATCACTAATGATTTTGGGTGCATTGCTGCTTATTTTTGCCCACGTTTCCATGTCGTTGTTCAACTACGACTGGCTGGCCTATTTGGGCCTCATTAGCCTCGGAATTGCATTTTCACTGGTTCCGGCTGCCATGTGGCCGTCTGTAGCCAAAATTGTGGCAGAAAACCGATTGGGGACAGCCTATGCCTCCATGTTTACCATTCAGAACTGGGGGCTTGGACTCTTCTTCTGGGGTATTGGAGCCATGGTAGACTGGTTTAACCCAAAAATTGTGGCTGCCAAACAAGCTATCGCTGATCAGTTGCACGCTTTCAATCTCAAGGATAATACTATTACCACAATCCGGAACGGATTGCAGGATATAGGTCTCGCCACTGGAGAAGAGCGCGAAGTTATTCAGGAAATGCGTTTTGATGAAATTTCAACTCAGCTTGCTGCCAATAACAGCCCCGATAAAGTAGATGAAGTGATGAACTATTTGAGATCACTGGGAGAAATACCCGCCTACGATTATACTTATCCGATACTTGCACTTGTTGGACTGGGTGTAATTTCCATTTATCTGGCCTTCCAGCTTAAAAAAGCAGATGCCAGACAGCGTTATGGACTTGAATTACCTTCGGGACAAACACCGGACGATGAATAAATAAAGGATCAATACAGATCAATAAATACAAAGGCGATTCTAAACGGATCGCCTTTTTTATTTAGAATACACCTTAAGTAAAAGCCAGTTTCTACAAATAATTTTTAAGTTTGTAGCCTCAATCATCAAAATCTTCATTATGAAAGAGAGAATACACAAAACCATGCGCGACAATCCCGCATTGCGGTGGGGCGTGCTGCTATTGAGCAGCCTGGTCATGTTTTTCAATTACTATTTCTACGATGCATTATCACCCCTAAAAGACCTGATGCAAACCAACCTGGGATTTTCATCCTCTGATTATGGCGCATTTATGTCGGCCTATTCGGTGCCTAATGTATTCCTGGCCATGGCAGTGCTTGGTGGTATTATTCTCGATAAATTGGGCATACGCATTACGGGAACACTTTTCGTGTTTATGATGGCTTTGGGTGGCGTAATAACCGCCTATGGCGCATCTGACATGTATCTTGCTGGTGGCCCTGGTTATGCCTTAATGAACTCATTCCTAACTGGCTACTCTCCTGCCCTGAAAATGATGTACCTTGGGTTCTTTATTTTTGGTTTAGGAGCAGAAACCAGTATCGTGGTACTCTCTAAAATTGTGGTAAAATGGTTCAAGGGCAAAGAACTTGCACTGGCACTGGGACTAAATTTAGCCATTGGACGCCTTGGAACAGCATTGGCACTCTTCCTTTCACCATATCTCATTCACCCCGAATGGACAAACGCCATTTGGTTCGGAGTATTACTCCTGTGGCTTGGCCTGTTGTTCTACATCATTTACATTTTCCTCGATCTGAAAATAGACAAGCAAGTAAAAGAAACACTACCCGAAAGCGAGGAAGACCAATTCAGGTGGAGAGATTTGCTTGATCTTATCACCAATCGCACATTCATTTATATTACACTACTGTGTGTTACTTTCTATTCGGCCGTTTTTCCATTTGTAAAATATGCACCAGACCTGCTGATGAACAAGTTTGGCATGGAGCGGGATATTGCCGGCCAAATCTCCTCTATACTCATGTTCGGGACCATACTATTAACCCCACTTTTTGGCTGGATAGCTGACAATAAAGGGAAAAGTGCCACACTCATGTACCTGGGCTCCGCATTGCTCATTATCTCGCACCTGATGTTTGCCCTTACCACCATTACTCCATTACTACCAATATTTTTACTTGGAGTGGCATTTTCACTGGTCCCTGCAGCCATGTGGCCCGCAGTAACCAAAATTGTAGGCGACAATAAACTCGGTACTGCGTATGGATTTATGTTCTCGGTGCAAAATATAGGGCTCTGGGCATTACCTATTCTCGTTGGTGTAGTACTTGATGCATCTAACCCTGAGTTTAGAATTGATCTAAAAAACCAACAATTTAAAGAAATAGAACAAAGTGGCAACTTCGCCAGCTCTTTAAATACAACAAGTAGTACATTTAATAACAAAAATATTAAATTTAAATACGTTGTTTACAAAGACAGCCTCAGCGGAGAAATTGTCTACCGAAGTTACTATGAAACAAAGACAGGTAAAGACGGAGATTACAGCATTAATTTTAGAAACAACGAAATGGTAGATTTAATAAAATTTGATTTGTTAGAAATACCACAAGATGCAAAAATCTATATCGACCGCGTTAAATCACCCACTTTTGGAGATAATGATACCATTCGTCTACTCGAAAGCAGCAAATTCCAATTGGATGAAAAGAATCAATATATAGCAACCCTGGCTGAACCTGGTAAGAAACCTAACAAGAAAAATTTCGATGCAATTATCAGCATTAAAGATGCAGATGGACGGGTAATATACAGCGAAAGCCAAAAATTATATATGGATGAAACAGGTAAATCCAAAATAAAATTTGGTTTTGGTGAGTTAAGATCGGTTAATTATGAAGCACTTGATTTCAGACAGGAAACTTATGTTGCCGAAATAATAGAACCACTCGATTATACCAATGCCATGCTCATGTTCTCTGCACTTGGCTTGCTGGGTATTTTATTTGCATTCTTACTGAAACGCGACGACAAAGTATCGGGTTACGGACTGGAACAACCCAATATTCAAAAATAAAAAAAGGAAAGGCCTGTTAATACGGGCCTTTTTTCTAATATATAATCGAAGCGTCTAAAAACAGATTAGTAAGAAAATTACGGTTTTGTTTCTAAATCTTTGTTTTCTTGAAAAGACACAAAAAATATCCGTCTACCGGCGAAAAGTCAAGATCAAATTACGCTTCATCCCCGCTTTATTCAAAAAATTCAATGAGATTAAAAGCTATAAAAGCCTATTATTAAACTTGCCTGTACGCTTGCAAACAGGTAGACACTAGGGCATGGATTTACGAAATATTTCTCACTAAAAAAACAGTTTTCCATAAACCGGCTTGCCCATTTTAACCGAAATCATAAGCATTACATGTGTTCTTACTTAATTTTAAATATCGGTCCTTTTCCACTAAGGCCAGACGAATACACATAAAATACATCTTCTGAACGCCAGGCACTATGAACCCAATTTTGTTTTATTCTTCTGCCTAACGGATAATCTATGACCTCACTCCCATTAAAATATAGCAAGCCCTTATAATTATTTCCATTGTGGTTTTTAAACCAGATTGCATTTTTATAAACCACCGGTGCAAAGCTTGATGTATATCTGTATTTAGTTTTAAAATTGAAAGTTTCCCATTTATTGCCATCCCAGCGTAACAATTTGTTTGACTTTCCAGCAATTTTATAAGCTACAAAATATTTATAGCCATCGTGGTCTAATTCATACCTTATTGAGCGCTTTTTTAAGTCGTAGCCCGACTTTTTATCGAAATGTTTCCATTTGCCGTTAATTAATGCAGACGATGACT
>NZ_DATFKB010000049.1:0-29961 GCF_035268865.1 Salinivirga sp.
AGCGAAGATTGCTGAATATACAACGGAAATTTAATCTTAACGATAATATTTATACTTACCTGCTGGAAAAAAGGGCCGAGGCCGGAATTAAAAAAGCATCAAACATTAGTGATGCGAAAATTCTGGATAAAGCCCGGGGCAGCAGTGTTTACATGATCAGTCCCAAGTACAAAATGAATTATATACTGGGTCTGATAATCGGTTTTCTTGTGCCCCTGATTATTATTTTGATAAAAGATTTCTTTAATAATAAAATTGTTGATAAAAAAGATATTGAAGATAATACAAACGTTCCTGTGCTAGGAGTTGTGGGGCACAATGTTTTGGCTTCAGAATTTGTTGTGAAAGATAAACCAAAATCTTCACTGGCCGAGTCCTTTCGATCAGTTAAAACGAACCTGCAATATTTATTACTCGATGATAAAAGCAAAGTAATAAGCATATCATCTGCAATGAGTGGTGAGGGTAAAACATTTTCATCTATTAATTTGGCAGCAGTTATGGCCATGACCAATCAAAAAACCCTCCTGGTTGGTTTGGATTTGCGAAAACCAAAAATCCATTATGAATTTGATGTTGATAATTCGATTGGTCTCTCCACATATTTGATCGGGAAACACGAGATCGATGATATTTTAATTGAAACAACTACAGAAAATCTCTCCATTGTACCCTCCGGTCCAACCCCGGTTAATCCGGCAAAACTGCTTGAAACAGATCGTTTTCAGCAGTTCATAAAAACCATCAGAGAACGATACGATTTTATTGTTTTTGATACGCCCCCGGCTGCTATGGTTAGCGATGCAATTGTGCTGGCTAAATACGCTGATGCCAATGTTTTTGTTATCCGCCAGAATTACTCCACCAAAAATGCCCTGGAACTTATTAATGACTTACACAAAAATAATCGTCTTCAAAATATGAGTATTCTTGTAAACGATGTCAAATTGAAAGGCTACTACGGCACTTACGGCTATGGCTATGGTTACGGCTATGGCTATGGTTACGGTTACGGTTATGGTTATGGCTATGGTTACGGAGAAGAATACCATGAGGATGATGAAAACGGCAAAACAACTTTTAAAGAAAAAATTTTGATGCTGTTAAACCTTAAAAAATGATTTTCATAATCTTTTGAAATGCTGAAAGTCAATTTAATAAAATAAATATAATGACCCGGCTATTTTTAACTACACTTATTTTTTTCTTTTTTGCCAATTGGGTGGCAGGGCAATGTGAGTTAAACGAGCTAAAAAACAAAAATAAAGCTGAAATAGAATGGCCCGGGTTTATTATTCAGGAGATACCTGCTAATTTAAAAGTTGAATCTAAGTTTGCCCATGATACAATATCTATAAAACTTCCGACGGGTGAGTGGAAAAAATTTGTTGGTAGTAAAGGTAATTATAAAGTAACTTTTAATAGCACGGGATATTATGAGGTTCGCTTAGGCCCTGAAACTTATACAACCCACGTTCGCGTAATGCCTTTGTGGTACTCAATTTTACCACCTTTAATTGCAATTCTGTTTGCTATGCTTTTTAAAGAGGTGCTTACTGCCTTGCTGATAGGCTTATTAAGTGGCACAGTTGCTATAGCCTGGTACTCCGGCGACAGCCATTTTGGAACAGCATTTATTACGGGTTTCTTCGATATTATTGACAATAGAATAATTCATACAATTGCAGATTCGGGGCATGCATCGGTTATCGTCTTTTCATTAATGATTGGAGCGGTTGTCCAAATAATCAGAAATAATGGAGGAATGCATGGGTTGGTGCAACGTTTGGCTCGTAAGGTTAGTACACAGCGAAAAGGTATGTTTTTTACCTGGTTAATGGGTGTGTTAATTTTTTTCGACGATTATGCCAATACCCTGGTAGTAGGTAACACAGTGCGCCCGATCACAGACCGTTTAAAAATATCTCGAGAGAAGCTTGCATATATAGTCGATTCCACCGCAGCTCCTGTTGCCTGTTTAGCTTTTGTAACCACATGGATAGGGGTCGAGCTTAGTTACATTCAGGAGGGTTTGAACCAGCTGAGTACTGATATTAGTCCATATCAGCTCTTTTTGCAATCGCTGCCCTACAGGTTTTATCCATTCCTGGCTTTGATATTCATTTTATTCATGATATACCAACGACGCGATTTCGGTCCCATGTATAAAGCAGAGATTGAGACTGGTAAGTTAAGGTTCAACGATGCTGAAGATCAAAATTCTCAGGAGGACAAACCAAAATCGTCCCATTGGTTAAATGCCATTGTTCCTGTAGGCATAATTGTATTTGGTACTTTTGCAGGCTTAATTGTAACAGGATATGATATTGCCGTTTGGCAAACAGAGGATTATTCTTTTATCAGGAAGCTTAGTATTACTATAGGTAATTCTGATGCTTTTAAAGCTTTACTTTGGTCATCAATGACGGCTGTTGTTGCTGCATTTGTCATGAGTGTGTCCCAAAAACTACTAACCCTAAGGCAAACTTCAGATGCTATAATAGATGGTTTCCGCTCAATGTTGAGTGCAATTGTGATCTTAATTCTCGCATGGTCGCTTGCCTCTATAACTCAGGAGCTCCATACAGCCCAGTTTTTAGCCGGATTTTTGTCTGCTTTGAAATCATTGCCTGGTTTGCTGCCTGCAATTACTTTTGTGTTAGGGGCCTTGGTTGCATTTTCAACAGGATCATCGTGGGGAACTATGGCTATTTTATATCCTCTGCTAATGCCTGTGACCTGGCATATCGGAGAGATGGCCGGAATGCCACTTCCTGAGATTAACCTTTTACTAGCTCAAATGGTTTCGGGGATTCTTGCAGGTGCCGTATTAGGCGATCATTGTAGCCCAATTAGTGATACTACAATATTAAGCTCGCTGGCCAGTAATTGCGATCATATCAGCCATGTCAAAACTCAAATGCCTTATGCACTAACTGTTGGTTCAGTGGCATTATTTATCGGTCTGGTTCCTCTTATCTGGAATGTTTCTCCATGGATTACTTATCCAATAGGCATTACGGTTTTATATTTTGTACTGAAACTGTTTGGTAAAAAGGTTCAATAGCCAGGTCTATTTTATTACCAGTTTTTTACTATAAGTCATCTCACTGCTGGAGATCCTGACAACATATAGTCCCAATGAAATGTTTGATAAGCTCAGCCTATGCTCGCCAGGCCTAAGATTTGGCCACTCTCTAATCTTTCTTCCTGCATAGTCAAAAATTTCGACCAGAGCAGTATTAATATTTGTTGGTACCTCTATTCTTGTATAGTTTCCAGCCGGGTTGGGGTAAATGGAAATGTGAAGTTTAGAAGTTTGCTTCGAAATACTTACGGTATCTTCCATTTGATTGTAGAAAATGAAATTTTCCACATCCCAGTTAGAGACAACCATGTCGGCATACGGACTGTAGGTAAAATGTATAATAATAGTGTCATTTTGAAGAATATTGGGTTTTGTGCTTATCCAGTTTTTGCCGGGCACAAAGCAGTAATCATTATATTCTAAAAAAGTAGAGTTGTGCTGAACAGTTATAAGTCGTTCAGCCGGTTTCTTGCTCATGTAGAAAACCGAGGCAGAATCCTGCGACACTACAATGGTATCTGTAATCTGCATGTTTTGTTCTTTTCCCAAATCGGCTAATGATATGGCTTCAACAACGGACTCACTCGTGAATGTATAATCAGGTGCGGAACTAAAACCAGCGTCCATTCCACAGTATATTCTTAGCGATTCCCACCATCCTCCGGATATGAGGTCAAGCTGATTATCATTGTTGATATCGTATAAATAGACACCTGATTGGTAATTCCATTGGTCTGACTCCCAATTTGCCATACTGCTTAATGGAAGTGTGCCGTCACCAAAAAGATAAGATTTCATTTTGCCATCTCCACCTTCCTGGTTGTTATTGGTGAACACAACATCCGGATAAATATTTTCATCTATAAATCCAACATCCAGGGAATTAACCAGTAAATTATTTTCACTACTTTCCCAGGCGTGTATTTTATTGATAACACCAGTGGAGTCGGTCAGGTAGATTTTGCTCGTAAATCCATTGCTTCCGTATACAATATCCATGAATCCGTCATAATTGAAATCAGCAAAATCCACATCATAACTACAGGCCGTATCATTGGTTTTCCAATTTGCAGTATCTGTAAAAGTGCCATTATTGTTAATGAAAATGCGTCCCTGATCAAAAACGCTATAATATGATTCTCCTCCCGTGGCAGCTATATCCAGATCTCCATCGCTATCGGCATCGCCCAGCGCACAACTGAATGTGTAAAATGATTCGGATATATAAGATGGTGAATTGTCAATTCCACTGGCATAATTGTAATATACCTTGATTTTACCCGGAGAGCCAAACCCCGAATCTCCAAGATAAACGCTTACTACAATGTCGTTCCAGCCGTTTTTATCTAAGTCTCCAACGCAGAGGTGTGCATGGTAATCGTTATCCGTTGATTGCCAGTCGGGAGTGTTTGAGAATGTACCGTCACCCAGATTATAATAGATTTGAACCTTATCTCTTATGATATCGTTACCATTTGCTACCACTATATCTTTCCAACCATCATTGTTCATGTCGGCTATGCCCAGGCCCGTTCCGTATTTTCCTTCTTCTGAAAAAAGAAAGTCCGGAGTTTCATTGAAATAATCAAACTGAGCATAGGTTATATTCAGTGCACCAAATACTAAGGTGAGACTTATAAATAGATGTAATGATTTTTTCATGTCATGAGATTTTAAAGGCAATTTACAAAATTTTAATTACATGGATTTTTGTTGTTTTATATTAAGTATGACCGTTCGTTCAATCAGCGTCGTATTGAATTTTTAACGATTTGTTTTGTGGATGGCTTATTTATAGGGACTTAAAAATAAATTTGTATAATTTTTAAAAATATATGACTGAACGTTTGGTCATTTTAAGCAACTGTATTATATTTGACCGAACGTTCAGTCAATGTGTTTGCAGATGAAAACAAAAAAAGAAAATATTATTGATACAGCTATTCAGTTATTTGCTGAGAAGGGATTTCATAACACATCAATTAGCAAGATCGCTGAAGCTGCAGGGGTGTCAAAAGGTTTAATGTACAATTACTTCGATAGTAAAGAAGATTTACTTAAGCATATTTTCGACATTGGTGCCGAAAAACTCACTGAAAATTTTGACCCAAACCGTGACGGCGTGCTTACGCGCGAGGAATTGATATATTATTTACATGATATTTTTTATAAGATGCAACGCGAGCGCGATTATTGGATCCTCTTTTTTACTGTAGTAATGCAGCCTGGGATGCAAGAACTCGTGAAAGATCAGACCATTAAAATAATAGGCCCAATGATGGAGGAGCTTACAGCCTATTTTACTGAATCAGGCTGTGATGAGCCTGAAGCACAAATGCGTTATTTCGTTGCTACATTGGATGGCGTAGGTATGCATTATTTGCTTGACCCGGAAGGATTTCCGATTAAAAAAGTTTTACAAAAAATAATCAAAGATTTCGTTTAACCCTTAAAACCAAATTTATGATTTTTAAATTATTAACTCGCACCGTTACAATGGTTATGCTGGCCGCAATTATAAACCCAATTTTTGGCCAGCCCGACCATGCTACTGAGATTGTCCGAAAATCAGATCAGCTGATGCAGGGAGATTCCTACATAAGCACAATGACCATGAAAATCGTTCGACCCACCTGGGATCGCACAATTGTTTTTAAAAGCTGGGGTAAAGACCGCGATCTGGCCATGACCTATATTAAAGCCCCGGCCGCAGAGAAAGGACAGAGCTTCTTGAAGCGTGGTAATGAGATGTGGACATGGAATCCAAAAATTAACAGACTCATTAAATTGCCTCCCTCCATGCTATCACAAGGATGGATGGGATCTGATTACACAAACGATGATATCCTGAAAGAATCAAGCATCGTGAAGGATTATAATCATACTGTTGTGAATGTAGAAAATTATGAAGGATATGAATGTTGGGTGATTGAAATGACTCCTAAAGAAGATGCTGCAGTGGTTTGGGGGAAAATAATAAGTCATATAGCCAAAGAAAAGTATTTTCCGCTTAAAGTTCAGTATTTTAGTGAAGATGGTGAGCTTGTAAAAAGTCACTTAAATTCAGAGATAAAACATATGGATAACCGGGATATCCCTACAAAAACTATTGTGCAACCCGCCGATACTCCAAATAAAAAAACAATTGTGATCATTGATCAAATTGATTTTAATATAAAGCTGAGTGATCAGTTTTTCTCGCAACAGAATATGAAACGAATTCGTTAATCCAACCTGCATTTGCAGGATAAAATCTTAAAATTATGAAGGATTTGAAAATGGCATGGCGAAATTTGTGGCGTAACAAGCGCCGTACATTAATAACCGTAATGTCAATATTTTTTGGGGTTGTTTTAAGTACCATGATGGGCTCTATGCAGGAAGGCATATATGGCAGCATGATTGACAATGTTGTAAAAACCTATTCGGGTCACGTACAAATTCAGCATAAGGATTACAATGCACATAAAAGTATTAATAATACCATTGACCAAACCGACGGATTGCTTGATTCTGTTTTGAATATTGCTCATGTTAAGGCTGCAGTTCCCAGGCTTAAAAGTTATACCCTTATTTCTAATGGAGATAAAACCAGGGGAGGGATGCTAATAGGCATTGATCCTGAAAAAGAAAATAACCTTACCGGACTTAAACAGTGGGTTGTGAAAGGCTCATATTTGCAGAAAAGTGATCAGGGATTATTAATAGCAAAAAACCTCGCAAAACATCTCGAAGCTGAATTGGGCGATACCATTATTTTAATGAGTCAGGGATACCATGGAGCCAGTGCTGCCGGGCTTTATCCTGTGCGTGGAATTCTTGAGTTTCCGACACCGGAGCTCAACAGCATGGGCGTGTACCTGGATTTGGAAACCACACGGCAGTTCTTTTATGCATATGAGAAAATGACCGAGATTGCCTTGTTGGCAGATGATTATGAAGATGTACCCACAATAGAAAAAGAATTGTATGATGTATTCGATGATCGATACAACTATTTGTCATGGAAAGAGCTGTCTCCTGAATTAGTACAGTTTATTAATTCCGATAAGGCTAGTGGTGTGCTTATGAAAGCCATTCTATATCTCGTAATTGGGTTTGGCATATTGGGCACCATAATGATGATGATGGCTGAAAGACGCAGGGAAATGGGCGTTATGGTTGCTGTAGGTATGCAAAAATACCGCCTTGGCAAAATTATTTGGTACGAAACCATGATGATTGGTTTTATTGGCGTTATCGCAGGTTTTGTTTTTAGTTTACCTCTGGTAGGTTGGTTTAGTGCAAACCCTATTCCCATTACCGGAGAATATGGTGCAGCCTATGAGCAGTTTGGAATGGAGCCATTGCTTTATTTTAAACTCTCCGCCAGTGTGTTCTTAAATCAGGCACTGATAGTTTTCTTAATAACTTTTGGTATATCTGCATATCCATACCAATTGGTTCGGAGATTGAATACGATTGAGGCCATTCGTGGTTAACTAAATGTTGAACCCTAAAAACTTTAAATAATGATTTGGTTTATAGCATGGCGAAATATATGGAGAAACCGTACCAGGAGTCTCATAATTATGATCGCTATTATAATAGGAATTTTTGCAGGAACTTTTGCATCAGCATTAATGAGGGGAATGATGGAACAGCGGGTCGAGAATGTTATCAATACAGAGTTGTCCCATATTCAGTTTCACCATCCTGATTTCTTAAAGCTAAAAGAGCCTGAAAAGTATATGGAGAATTTGCCTGAAAAGATCGCTGTGATTGATTCTGCGCAAGGAGTTGAGGCTCATTCAGAACGTATCATTATTAGCAGCATGGTCAGTTCGGCAGAAACCGGTTCAGGAGTTCAATTGAGTGGCATCAACCCAACTAAAGAAAAAAAGGTCACAAATTTACATGAACAGATTATAGCCGGAGACTACTTTGAAGCAGGAAAAGTAAAACGAATTGTAATAGGAAAGAAACTGGCTGAGAAATTAAAAGTTAAGGTAAAATCAAAAGTAGTACTAACTTTTCAGGCACTTGACGACACTCTGGTATATGAAGGATTTAAAGTGGCCGGAATATTCGAAACTGTAAATTCCACTTATGATGAAACACATGCTTTTGTTAGGTATGATGAGTTGGCTAAAGCACTTGAAATGCCTCAAAGTACCTGTCATGAAATAGCTGTATTAATGGAAGATAACAAGGCGGTTGACTCAACAAAAATAAATTTTGCGAAAGCTTTTCCATCCCTGGATGTGCAATCCTGGACAGATTTGTCTCCTGAGATGCGGGTCCTGACTAAAAGTATGGAACTTATGACCTATATTTTTATTGGTATTATATTGCTAGCACTGCTTTTTAGTATTATAAATACAATGCTCATGGTTGTGCTGGAACGCACAAAAGAAATAGGTATGCTAATGAGTGTTGGAATGAATAAGCTTCGTGTATTTACTATGATTTTACTTGAAAGTGTTTACCTGTCCGGGTTTGCCGGGATAATTGGTGTCGTAATAGGTTATGGTACAGCAAAGTTCACCTCAGTTAGTGGTATTGATCTGACCGGACTATATGGCGAGGGATTAAGGAATTATGGCTATGACCCCGTTATATTTCCTGATATTGATTTTCCAATGGTCATAAACATTACTTTAATGGTGTTACTAACCGGTGTGGTTGCTTCCTTAGTGCCTGCTCGTAAGGCTTTGAAGCTAAATCCGGCAGAAGCAGTTAGAACAGATATGTAAAAAGTTATTAACTCAAAAATCCTAAAAAGATGGCAATTATAGATCTTAAAAACGTAAAGAAAATATACAACGACAGCGAAGTGCCTGTAAACGCTGTAAATGGAGTAAACCTCGCATTCGAAAAAGGCGAATTTGCCGCAATAGTAGGACCTTCCGGATCGGGTAAAACAACCTTGCTGAATATGTTGGGCGGTCTCGACAGCGTAACCGAAGGCCATATAACAGTTGATGGTACCCTTGTTAACAATCTGAAGGGTTCTAAGCTTATTAATTTTAGGCTGATGAATATAGGTTTCGTTTTCCAGGCATATAACCTCATACCTGTGCTTACAGCCCGCGAAAACGTAGAGTTTATAATGGAATTGCAAGGTAAACCAGCCAAAGAACGAGCGTTAAGAGCTCATGAGTTGTTGAGTGCTGTAGGATTGGCAGAAAGGGCAAATAACAGACCCAATAAATTATCGGGAGGGCAACAGCAGCGCGTAGCTGTGGCAAGGGCCCTGGCACCAAAGCCCAAGTTTATACTCGCCGATGAACCCACCGCAAACCTTGACTCAAAATCTACAGAAAATTTGCTGGAGATTATGGAGCGCTTAAATAAGGAAGAAAAAATCACCTTTATATTCTCAACGCACGATGCACGCGTTGTGAAAAAAGCTCATAGAGTAATTACAGTGGAGGATGGAAAAGTTATAAAAGATGAGACCAAAAAACAGAGTGAATAAATTTTGAAAATCATATTGATATGAAAAGCGTTTTTTTCGGTATTTTGGTACTCTTTATAAGTGGATTACAGTTACAGGCCCAGAATAATTATGCTTTACCACCCTACGAGTTTTCCGGATATGTGAAAGATGTGCAAACAGTTTTTGTACCCGAAGATATGAAGGAAAATTGGTTGAGCGATAATGCTATACATAACCGATTGAAGTTTACCTACTACCCAACAAGTTGGCTGACGCTTGATATTCAGGCCCGAAACCGTTTTATTTATGGCGATTTTGTAAAGCTTTTCCCGGATTATACACAATATGCCCTTAATCAGGATTACTATGCCGACCTTGACTGGGTATGGTTCGAAAATGAATCTGCTGTAGGGATATCCGAGATCGACAGATTGAATGCTCAATTTATTAAAGGTAAGTGGGAACTGACACTTGGACGTCAGCGCATAAACTGGGGAATGAACCTGGTCTGGAACCCGAATGATGTATTCAATACATTTTCTTATTTTGATTTTGAGTACGAAGAACGTCCCGGTACCGACGCTGCGCGTATAAAATATTACGGATCTTTAACAAGTAGTGCCGAACTGGTTTATCAGGCTGGTGATAGCATTGAGAAAATGGCCATGGCAGGGCTTTATCGGTTTAATAAGTGGGGCTACGATTTTCAGTTCCTTGGTGGATTTATGGGAAATGATTACCTGGCAGGTTTTGGATATTCAGGGCATATTGGGGGCGCAGCATTTCGTGGAGAAATGACCTGGTTTCAACCACGGAAAAGCATTGCAGATACTACCAGTATTGTTGTTGCATCTTTGTCAAGCGATTATACCTTTGAAAACAATCTTTATTTGCACGGAGGTTTTTTGTTTAACAGCAATGGTAAATCTGGTAAAGCTGGTGGAATTGGTGTCTTTACTACCGGAGAGCTGTCCCCAAAAACGTTAAGCAGGGGCAAGGTAAATTTGTTTGGACAGATTACTTATAACATTACTCCACTTGTGAAAGGAGGCGTTAGCACCATAATGAACCCACAGGATTTGTCTGCATTCGTCAGCCCTTCCATAGATGTATCTATTTCAGATAATTTTCAATTGTCAGGCATCGGGCAGCTCTTTTTTGGTCAGCGCGATACTGAGTTCGGAAAAATTGGTCAAATTGGCTATTTAAGATTCAAATATAGCTTCTAAGTTTTGTTAGTATCAACATCTTTTATGCTAAAAAACTGGAAATTTATTGTGCTTAATAATTTATTTCTATATTTGTAAAGGATAGAATAGGGAATTTATTTAGGTATCACTTTATGAAAAAGTTGTTGATTGTTAAAACAGGATCAACTTATGATTCTATTAAAAAGAATCATGGGGATTTTGAAGATATGATCATTGCTGCCTCAGGGATAACAAAAGAGAAATTTGATATTTTTGATGCCAGGGATGAATCTTTAACTTTTCCTTTGCCTGACAAATATGCAGGCATTATCATTACAGGTTCGCATGACATGCTGACATTTAATGATGATTGGATGCAGGATCTTAAAGAATGGATTAATACCATTACCGATACAGATACACCAACACTTGGTATCTGTTTTGGGCATCAGGCTATGGCAGAAGCTTTTGGTGGTGTGGTCGATTACAGAGACTGGGGGCCCGAAGTAGGATATGTAAAAGTAAAATTTGAAGCAGAGGCTTATAATGATGAGCTTTTTAGCATATTGTACGATAAATGCTCAGTTTACCAGTATCACTCGCAATCTGTTATAGAAATCCCCCAGGGAACAACGCTTCTGGCAACAAATAGTATTGATCCTGTGCAGACCATTAGGTACAATTCACATATGTGGTCATGTCAATTTCATCCGGAATTTAACCATGAAATTGTTGCCGAGTATATCAACCAAAATGCATTACATCTTACCACTGAAGGCCTTGATCCCTATGAATTACTAATGCGCCTCGAGCCTGATCAAACAGGAGGAAAATTACTTAAACAGTTCATAAAAATTTGCGGACTTTAGGATATTAATATTTTTTGCACAATATTTGTTTTTAAGTTATTCAAATATTGAAATATTTAAATAAATAGCATAATTATGAATTTAAAGTCCACGCAAATCGCTAAAGCAATTACCTTGCTTGTTATTGCATTGTTTTCATTCAATGTTCAGGCTCAGGAAATTAAGTGGTTGTCTTTTGAAGACGCCATTGAAAAATCAAAAGAGAACCCCAGGAAAATTATTATTGACTTGTATACCGATTGGTGTAAATGGTGCAAGGTTATGGATAAAAATACATTTGCGCATCCGGTTATAGCCAAATATATCAATGAAAACTATTATGCCGTAAAATTTAATGCCGAAAGTACAGAGCCTGTAAGTTTTCAGGGACATAATTTCGAGAACCAAAACAGGGGTAGCAGATCCCCTCACGATTTGGCAATTGCTTTGACTCAGGGTAAATTATCTTATCCAACATATGTGTTTATGGATGAGAAACAACAAATAATCCACGTACAACCCGGATACATTAAACCAAAGCAGTTTGAGCCTATGATTACCTATATTGAGAGGGAATTGTACCGCGAGCAAAAACCATTTGATAAATTTGTAGAAAATTTTGAGTCTAATATTGAATAAAAGGTAGACTTTTTAAATAATCAAATTAAAGCTTTTTCTTATTTTGCAAGAAAAAGCTTTTTTTATGGAGTTAATTGATTTAATCCGAAGAAACAGAAGTATTCGCCGTTTTGATGAATCGGTGAAAATTGATCAGGAGCTTTTGCAAAATTTTGTAGAACATGCCAGACTAAGCGCAAGTGCTAGAAATCAGCAAAGTTTGAAGTTTTTATTGGTCAATGATACTGAAAAGAATCAAAAGATTTTTCCATTGCTACGTTGGGCCGGTTACCTGATAGATTGGAACGGCCCCGGTGAAGGCGAGCGTCCTGCTGCCTACATTGTTGTTTTACACGACAATAGAATAGCTAAATCTCATTTTTGCGATGAGGGAATAGCAATGCAAAGTATTACATTGGCTGCAGCAGAAGCAGGATTTGGTTGTTGTATTATCGCATCAGTCGATCGTGATAAACTTCGCTCAACATTCAGGCTTCCCGATTATCTCGACATTTTAGATGTGTTGACAATTGGTAAACCAGCAGAAAAAGTAGTGCTTGAAGAAATGACCAGTCCAGATTATAAATATTGGCGCGATGAGCATGATGTACATCATGTGCCCAAACGCCCACAGTCAGAAATTCTTTGGCAATCAGACCTGGATTAACCAACCAAAAAATGGCTTTTCATGTTAATAACTTGTGCAGAAAATGTTAATTAAATGTGCACATCCTGTTAGCAGGTGTTGATAAATGGATGTAATTTTGACTCGAGTTATCATGTTCAAATAAATTCTTTAATGCATGAAAGCAAGAGATGATCGCCGTTATAAGCGAAAATACCGTAAGTCTATTTTGTTGACCGATAAGGAAATTAGCGCCTTTGAACAATATTGTGAGCGGTATAAAGTAAGAAATCAGAGTCAAATTATAAGAGAGGCATTGTTTAAAACTATTTTACAGCACTACGACGAAGATTATCCAACATTATTCAGTAAGCAGGAGTTAGCAAGATTGGAGCAATAATATGTCGAATAACCTGGACAAAGCAGCTGATATAATAAAAAATGCCAGTTACATGGTAGCTTTTACTGGTGCAGGTATTTCTGTAGAGAGTGGTATCCCGCCATTTCGTGGCGATGATGGAATCTGGAGTAAATATGACCCTGCCATACTGGAGCTCTCTACCTACCTTGAGAAACCTGAAACAGTTTGGCCTGTAATCCGCGAATTATTTTTTAAATATTTTGGCACGGCAAAACCCAACAATGCACATATAGCACTGGCCTCAATGGAGCAGAAAGGATTGCTCAAAGGCATCATAACCCAGAATATTGATAATTTGCATCAGGAAGCTGGTAGTACCGATGTTGCAGAGTTTCATGGTAACTCAAAAACTTTCATTTGTACGCATAATGCATCGCATGTTGTATCGGTAAACGAGGTCGATTTTGACAGGGATTATCCACATTGTCCCCAATGCAATCATCTTACAAAACCGTCTTTTATTTTTTTTGGCGAGGCCATTCCCCGGGAAGCCTTTATTAAGTCGGAAAAACATGCGCAGGAGTGCGATGTAATGTTGATCGTAGGCTCCACAGGTGAAGTGGTTCCGGCATCAAATATCCCCTGGATGGCCAAACGTAATGGTGCTACAATTATTGAAGTGAATCCACAACCCACAACTTTTACCTACAATATTTCTGATATTACCCTTAAAGGCAAAGCCGGTGAAGTGCTTGTTCAGCTTGATGCATTGCTGTAATAATTCCTCTGCTCATTCAAACGTTTGCGTAGTTTTTGGCGTTTTTTAATGCCAATTTTTTAATCATTTTCATTATAATTGTGTACCTTTACGTTGCCAAAATTCGTGCTTTTTAAAGCATAAGGCGCATTATCATTGCCATCTGGATGGGCTTTCCAAATATACCCGAGATATGTTAATGGTCAGGTATGTGTTTAAATGATAAGGTTAATTTAACATGCACCCAATACAGCTTTTTTATCTTGCGCGGATTTTTAAAACAGATAACAGTAAATTGATAATACAATAAAATTAATTGACAGATGAAGAGAGTATTAGTCATTACCGGAGGAGGAGATTGTCCTGGATTGAATGCAGTAATTAGAGCTATAGTAAAGAGAGCTTCACAAGAGAAGGCCTGGGAAGTGGTAGGAAGTATTCAGGCATTCAACGGAATTTTGTGGGAACCCACAGAAATTAAAGTATTAGACGAGGAGTCAGTTGCAGGTATTCACTACCGTGGTGGTACCATTCTGGAAACCACCAATAAAGGAGGTCCTTTTGAGTGGCCTGTACAAAATCCTGATGGAAGCTGGACCAGTGTTGACCGCTCCGAGGAAATGATTCGTAAAATAAACTATCTTGGTATTAATGCTGTAATTAATATCGGAGGAGATGGATCTCAGCAAATTTCACAAAAGCTTTACGAAAAAGGTCTCAATGTTATCGGTGTACCGAAAACTATCGATAATGACCTTTCTGCCACGGATGCAACTTTCGGTTTTCAAACCGCTGTGCAAGTCGCTACCGAGGCTGTAGATAAATTGGTTACTACAGCAGCAAGTCACAACCGGATTCTTATTCTTGAGGTTATGGGGCGTGATGCAGGTTGGATTGGACTTCATGCAGCTGTTGCCGGAGGAGCAGACATTTGCCTGCTTCCTGAAATTCCATACGATGTAGACAAAGTTCTCGAAAAAGTTGAGGAGCGCTTTACCAAAGACCGTGGCTTTGCGATTATTGTAATTGCTGAAGGTGCAAAACCAAAGGGTGGTACCACCAGCCAAAAAGAAACCGATGAGGTTGGTTATGCCAATAAAAAATATGGTGGTGTGGCTTCTGCACTCAAAGAGCAACTAAAAGAGGCAGGTTGCCCGCACGATATTCGGGAAACTGTTTTAGGTCACTTGCAACGTGGAGGCATACCCGTGGCTTATGACCGTGTTTTGGCTACACAATATGGCTCTAAGGCCTTTGAGATGGTATTAAGTGAAGAATACGGACATATGGTTTCATATCGTCATCCCGATATCATTTCTGTTCCGCTTAAGGAGGCCATTAGTCAATATAACACTGTAGAAGAATCTAATTATTTAATGAAATCAGCACGAGGTATTGGTATCTCATTTGGTGATTAGTTTTTAGCAACATATGCTTAAATTCCAGCTGCTGGTCGTATTGCTTTTATTTGCGATTGGTATGCCCGCCCAAAAAATAGGCCTTGTCCTTAGCGGGGGCGGTGCCAAAGGGGCTGCCCATGTGGGTGTACTTAAAGCACTGGAAGAAAATAATATCCCTGTCGATTATATCACAGGAACCTCTTTTGGCGCCATTGTTGGCGCCCTTTATGCCGCGGGTTACACACCCGACCAAATGGAACAACTGCTCAAGTCGGAAAGATTTCTATCTTGGGCTTACGGTGAGGTTCAGGAATCTTATAAGTTTTATTACAAAAAAGGAGACCCTGACCCATCGTGGTTCCGTTTTCGCTTGCAGAAAGACCTTGATCCGCTCAAAACGCTTATCCCTTCCAGTATAATTGAAAACCATCAAATGGATTTGAGGTTAATGCAGATTTATGCCGGAGCTGCTGCTGCTGCAAATTACAATTTTGATAGTTTGATGGTGCCGTTTCGCTGTGTGGCAACAGATGTCTACAATTCTAAAAGCACTGTGCTTAATCATGGTAGTTTATCATCTTCAGTAAGAGCTTCTATAACTTTTCCTTTAGTATTTAAGCCCATTCAAATCGAGGGTACTTTGTATATGGATGGCGGTATGATGAATAATTTTCCATCAGATGTTATGGTGAATGATTTTAATCCGGATGTGATTATTGGCTCCAAAGTCGCTTTTAATTCTAGTATTCCGGATCCGGATGATCTGTTTTCACAAATCGAAAATATTTTTACAGTGAATTCAGATTTTTCATTGCCCGACTCAGTACTTTTAATAGAGCCGGCCGTAAAATCATTTGGCGTATACGATTTTAAGTTAATCGACACACTTGTGCAACTGGGATATCAAGCTACAATGGCTAAAATGTCTTATATCAAGAATAAAATTGAGCGTCGTCAAAGTCAACCTGAGCTTGAAGAATTAAGAAAAGCTTTTAAAAAACGAGTTCCTCCATTAATTTTCAATGAGGTACATATTACTGGTGTTAACGATAGGCAACAGCAGTATATTGAGCGCATGATTAAAGCCAATCAGGATACTTTCTCATATGAGCTGTTTAGCCGTGAGTATTTTCGTTTGCTAAGCGATAACAAGATTAGGGCGCTTTACCCTAGAGCTAAATACAATGAAACTACAGGTTATTATGATTTATATTTAAATGTTAAGGCCGAGTATAAACTGGGGGTTCAGCTAGGTGGTCAGATTAATACAACAAGTAAGAACTTTGCCTATTTGGGGGCCTATTACAAAAAATTAGGACGCAGGGCATATGATTTAAGGGGGTCGCTGCACTATGGGAAGATGTATAGCTCATTGCGCGTTAAAGGATCAATTGATTTTCCCTATTTCAGGAATGAAAAAGGGAAACGATTATTTCCACTCTTTACCGATGCATCCATCACTTATGCCAGAAGGGATTATTTTAACTCTACTAAAGAGTGGTTTTTTGAAGATGCCACACCATCGTATATAACCAGAAGAGAAACATATTTTCAGTTCAATGTTGGCGTTCCGTTTGCTACAAATGGTTACCTGGCAACTGGTGTTACTTCTGGTGCGTCGGCAGATAATTATTATCAAACCAATTTAATTAGCCGGGAAGATGACCCTGATTTAACCCGATTTGATTATTTAAGTGGTCATGCCAAATTTGAGTACAGTACCCTTAATGCCAGGCAGTTCTCTAATAGGGGAAGTTTTTTTAAATTACTTTTTCGTCGTGTTTATGGTAAAGAAATGTATTTTCCGGGGACCACGGCAGATTTCACGGGTTTAGTTAAAGAAGAGCAGTTTCATCAGTATAACGACATTGAACTTAGTATTAAGCATTATCATAGAATATTAGATAACTTTTATATAGGAGGTGCCTTCCAGGCAAACTATACAGAAAAATCATTTTTTAGCAATTATATCAGCACACAATTGGCCAGTGATGAGTATAAACCATTTCCGCACACAATTTTGTTTTATTTGCCGAATTTCAGAAATTATTCTTACGCTTCTATTGGGGCTATTCCTGTTATAAACTTTACCGAAAGTTTTATGTTACGTCTGGAGGCCTATTTATACCAACCATACCGCAAAATTGACTATGAATTATATAAACCGATTTACGATAAACCGTTCAGGCATCGTTACTATATTGGTAACGCCTCCCTGGTCTATCAAACATTCATGGGCCCTGTTTACCTATCGTTAAGTTATCTGGACAGAGAAAATACTCCATGGTTTCTGCATTTTGGATTCGGATTTATGCTTCTTAATCCCAGGGGTTTAGATTAAGTGTGATATGAATTTTCAACATAATGAAATTTTATTTGTATATTGGTCAGGGGTTGAGATGATCTGAATTGAAAAAAATATTTATATTTGTAGATTTACGTAGAATTTGCTGTTGCTACAGCATACAAATTTTTGAATAATGCAGGTAGCGAATTTCGTTGAAATGGTTGGTGACAGTATCCGGAAAAATTGGGAACTGGATGCATTAAGTAACTTCAAAGGGGAAACATTAACCTTTAAAGAAACCGGAGAAGAAATTCTCAGATTTCATCAGCTATTTCAAAAATTAGGGGTTCAACAAGGCGATAAAATTGCCGTTATAGGCAAGAACAACATTAATTGGGCCGTCACCTATTTAGCCACAACTTCATACGGGGCAGTTATTGTTCCATTACTACAGGATTTTCATTCCAACGACATCATACATATCATTAAGCATTCAGATGCTTCTATGCTTTTTGTATCGGATGCTATTTATGAAAAGTTGGATAAAGAACCGCTTAAACATTTAAAAGCTATTTATAGCCTCGATGATTTAAGAATCCTTCATACAAGTAATTGCGAAGAATGTAATTTTAATGATATTAAACTTCAAGCTGAAATTACACCCGACAATTTTAGTTTGCCCGAAATTAATGAGGATACATTAGCAGGAATTCTTTATACATCTGGTACTTCTGGTTTTTCAAAGGGCGTAATGTTGGCCCATAAAAGTCTTGCTGTTAATGTGGAATTTGGAGTAAAGTACATCCAGCTTGAGCCGGGAATGCGTATTGTATCATTCCTGCCTTTAGCCCATGCATATGGTTGTGCTTTTGAGTTTTTAGCCACTTTTATGATGGGGTGTCATATTAACTTTTTAGGTAAAGTACCATCACCAAAAATTATTTTGCAGGCATTTGCTCAAATAAAGCCACACCTGATTTTCGCGGTACCATTAATTATAGAGAAGATATATAAAAAGAAAATTAAACCAGCCATTAGCAAACCGCTCCCAAAATTCATGTTGCATATACCGCTATTGAAGCGTGTTGTATACAATAAGATAAACAAACAGGTGAGTGATGCTTTTGGAGGCAACTTCAGAGAGGTAATTATTGGCGGTGCTGCATTCAATACTGAGGTAGAACGGTTTTTCCGTAAAGCCGGATTTCGTTTTACAGTAGGCTATGGAATGACAGAATTTGGTCCATTAATCAGCTATGTGCCCTGGGACGAAGCGCGCTTATATTCATGCGGAAAGCCAATTCCATACGTAGAAGTGCGAATTGATTCCCCTAATCCCCGTAAAATAGCAGGTGAGATTTTGGTCAGGGGAGACAATATGATGAACGGGTATTATAAAAATGAAGATGCAACAGAGAGTACAATAGATCGTGAAGGTTGGTTGCATACTGGCGATCTTGGTGTGGTTGATAAGGATGGATATATTTATATCAAAGGCAGAAGTAAAAATATGATTTTAGGTGCTTCTGGTCAGAATATCTACCCGGAAGAAATTGAAGCCAGGTTAAACAATATGCCTTATGTACAGGAATCAATTGTTGTGGAACAGCAAGGTAAATTGCATGCATTGATTGTGCCTGATCAGGAATTAGTTGAGGCAGAACAAATTTCAAGAGAAAAACTGGAAGAGGAGATGGAGAATAACCAAAAACATCTCAATCATCAATTGCCCGGATATATGAGTATATCGAAAATAACGTTGTTCGATAAAGAATTTGAAAAAACACCCAAAAAGAGCATAAAAAGATATCTCTATACAGTGACACAGAATTAAAAAAAATAGCGGTTGATTAGATCTTCAACCGCTATTTTTTTGTCTTAATATTTTTTCTAGAATCTGAATCCGATTGTACCCAATATACGTGTAGACCTGCTGTCAACCTCTCCCTGTTCGTAAGAGTAAGGAGAGTACTTAAAGTCTTCGTTCATTTGGCTGTAAGCCATGTCAAAATAGAATGAGCCTGACCTAATGCCAATACCTGCTGTATATCCAAGGCGATTATTATTTACGTTTGGGTATCCACTTTGGTGTGGCGAATCATAATAAAAACCACCGGCCCTGAATGCCATCATATTCCATTTGTATTCCATTCCCAGTCGGAAAGAGTGTGTTGGCTCATAAAAGTTACTGATGTCGTTATTTGCATCGTTAAATGTAGCTTCCTCAGAGCTTATTTGAGCTGTTGAGTAATCTACAAACTCATAGTCAAGTGATACAAGTGCAGTGCGCATTACCAAAAATGATACTCCAGCCTGCAATCTCATGGGTGATAAGATTTCGTATTCCGGTACATAGTACTCTTCAGACCAATTATTTGTAGCCGGCCCATCATTGTAATCGATTGATGCTGATAAATCTTCACTCCAGTCGTCTGTTAATTGAAAGCTGGTAGGGGTATGCAACGAAACACCAATTTTTGACCAGTATACTGGCACATAAATGAAACCAATTTTAGCATTCAGTCCTACACCTCTTGTGGTGATATTCTCCTGGTAATCAAAATAATTTAAAGCAATATCATTCGTCGGTGTCTCGGTATAATTAAACGTACGACTGTAATATACGCTTTGAATCCCCAGTGTACCCCCCACATAAACTTTGTCATTAAAATTCGCTCCACCAGAAATGTAATACTCACCTATACCGCCAGTTTCTGTTAAATAGGCCTCCTGGGTTGCACCATAGCCTTGTTCCAGGTAGTCGTGCGTGTAATTGCTGTTTAGTTCATAAACAACATCTGTATCTACGAATATTCCGTAGTAATTTACATCATCGAGCACCATGTCGAGGAAGCTTGTATTGTTGTTATTGCCAACCAGTCCGAAAGAACGGTTAAAAGTGTGAATTTGGTTGTAACCGATGGCAAAAGTATACGATTTTGGGCCTTCGTTGTTATCCATATTCCAAATATTTGGTGCACTCAGGGCTACTCCAAAACTTGGCATAATGGTTCTGTAATGGTGCGTATTATTTGAGTTGCCACGATACATGCCATCGGTTCGGTTCATGTTGCCCGAAATCGAAAAACTAAAATCATTACTTCTGTAGAGTCCCAGTCCTGCCGGATTGAGACTTGCAGAAGTGAGATCTCCACCAAGGGCAGTAAATGCTCCGCCCATAGCAGTTGTACGTGCTGTTCCATCGTAGGTGTATCTCGATAGCATCAGTGCATCGTCGGCTATTTGGGCCATTGATTGCTGTGCAATTAAGGCCAGGATTATTATTGCAATTCTTTTCATTCCTTTTACTTTATATAAGGGTTCACTTATCTGTTTTTCTATAAATATTGTGATTTTATCAAACATTTTTGTTCAACAAAAACACTTGATTTCAGCATAAATAAATTAGCGTCTTCTTGGCGATCCTGATGATGAGCTGCTTGATGAGCTTCTGGATGACGAAGAACTACTTCTGCTCACATTACTGCTTCTTGAGGAGCTCGATCGCACAGATGACCGACTGCTGGAATTGCTGCGTGAACGGTTAATGTTGCTTCTGTTGTTGCTATTGTGCCTTATCACTCGGGAATTACGACTTTGGTGTGTTGCATTATGGCTACCCGAACGAATTGTTCTGGTACGACCAGAATTTACATTTGACCTGTTGACACCTGAACGTCTTATGTGCGGTGTAGTGTTAGTCGTACGTATGTTGCGTTTTTGCCTGTCATTTAACTGCAGTGTTCTACTGTTCCTGATCAGTGAGCTGTTTCTGTCAATATTTAGATTACTTGAGTTTCTGCTGTTGCCCAATGTCATGTTGTTGTTCTCCCCGGCTGGTCGGGTAAGTCTGATTTCATCTTTCTCACGTGCCAGTCTCGAAGTTTGAACTGTTCTCCTGTTATCTATTTCCCGGTTATTAGCATCTGCAGAACCGGTTTCTCTACGTGATAAGCTACTACCTGCAGTTGCTTCACGCTGGTCAAGTTTTTTGTCCGAAGGTCGAACTTTTTTGTGTACAACTTCCTTGCTACCTACACGGCGGGCATCTAAATTTTTGCGCGATTTTCCTGAGTTACCGGTTGATGATGCCGAATAACCTGAATAGCGGTTATATCCACGTCTCCTGTCTTTATATTCAGTAATCGGGCTGCCAGAATGGCCATAATAATTGTAATATGAACCGGCATAGTAGCCATCATAAAATCCCCACCAATAGTTTCCTGGTGAGTACCATCCTGCATAATAACCACCATAATAAGGGTAGGTATTATATGGGTAGTGCCAACTTGTGCTCCAGCCAAGGTGTAAGCGCCAGCGACTATTCCAGTAATTGTATCCAATCCCTACATAAGGATTTCCGAAATAGGAGTAATGGTAATCGTACCATGGGTCACGAAAGTAGTACGGATCATAAACATATACATCGTGAAACCTCTGCAGACGCGATGAATAATCCATTACAACATAATCATTGTCGTACTGATTTACCGGCTCCTGATAACTATCAGCAAAACCATCGTATGATTCTGCATTTTCATGTTTCAGGTCACTTTTATTTTCTACTATACCTGTTGATTCGTCATTTTCTTGCGCTTCGGTTTCTTTAACCTTTTCTTCAGCAGGTACGTAATACAAATCGTCTGAGTAAGCCGTGTTTTGCATCGTAGTGCAGGCTCCCAGCGAAATTAATATTAAACTTATTAAAACTAAACGTATCATAGTTGTCTCCTTTCTCATTGACTGTTTCCGAAAATTAAGCCTTTTATTTATTTATACAAACTTCAAGCTTGTTAAGTTTCAAATTAAGTCAATATTGTGTTTATTTGTGGTTTATTACTAAAACTAAATATAAACAACAAATATTATACTAAAATCATGGCAAAAGTACTTACCTCACGTAAAGAGAACTATGCGCAGTGGTACAATGACCTGGTAATTAAGGCCGGACTGGCTGAAAATTCAGCTGTTAGAGGGTGCATGGTAATTAAGCCCTATGGATATGCTATCTGGGAAAAAATGCAGGCGGAATTAGATCGTATGTTTAAAGAAACAGGTCACGAGAATGCCTATTTCCCACTTTTTATACCAAAATCATTTTTTAGTAAAGAGGCTGACCATGTAGAAGGTTTTGCGAAAGAGTGTGCTGTAGTTACCCATTACAGGTTGAAAAACAAAGACGATGGTCAGGGAGTAGAAGTGGATCCGGCTGCTAAACTCGAAGAGGAATTAATTGTTCGTCCCACATCTGAGACCATAATCTGGAATACTTATAAAAACTGGATTCAGTCATACCGTGATTTACCCATTCTCGTAAATCAATGGGCCAATGTAGTACGGTGGGAGATGCGTACGCGTTTGTTTTTGCGCACAGCAGAGTTTCTCTGGCAGGAGGGACATACGGCCCACGCTACGCGGAAGGAGGCCGAAGAAGAGACACGCCAGATGATTGATATTTATGCCGATTTTGCACAAAACTATATGGCACTACCTGTAATTCAGGGGCACAAATCAGAAGGGGAACGATTTGCAGGAGCACTCGATACCCTTGCTATTGAAGCCCTTATGCAGGATGGTAAAGCCTTGCAGGCTGGTACTTCACATTTTTTAGGACAAAATTTTGCTAAAGCTTTCGATGTTACCTTTACCGATAAAACAGGTAAACTCGATCATGTGTGGGCCACTTCCTGGGGTGTTTCCACCCGACTTATGGGTGCTTTAATTATGGGGCACAGCGATGACAATGGATTGGTATTACCTCCAAAACTCGCTCCTCATCAGGTAGTAATTGTACCCATATATAAAAACGATGAGCAATACGATACTGTTTGCCAGAAAGGTGAAGAGATTCGAAAAGCACTTCTGAAAAAAGGCATTTCTGTTAAATTCGACAAGCGCGACACACAAAAGCCCGGATGGAAATTTGCCGAATATGAACTAAAAGGTGTACCCATAAGGCTGGCACTTGGTATGCGCGATATTGAGAACGGTACCATAGAGGTTGCTCGTCGCGATACCATGAAAAAAGAAATAATGCCTGTAGAAGGATTGCCTGAAAAAATTTCAGCCCTGTTAGATGATATTCAGGAAGGTATTTACAACAAAGCATTGAAATTCAGGGATGATAATATTCGTTATGTAGATACCTGGGACGAATTTATCAATACGCTGGAGAATAAAGGGGGATTTATTATGGCGCACTGGGATGGTACAGCAGAAACCGAGGAACGCATACAAAATGAAACCAAAGCGAGCATCAGGGTTATTCCAATTGATAGCAGGCAAGAGGAAGGAAAATGCATTTATACGGGAAAACCATCTAAACAGCGTGTGCTTTTTGCCAGGGCATATTAATTAATAGCATTTATTTTAATATACTAAGGGAGGTCGGTTTTCGATCTCCCTTTATTTATTCCCAAATCAATTTTTTCTTACATTTGTATAATGAATGGGTCACTAATTGGATTTTCTGACTTTAATTGTTGCATATGGATCGCGATCCCAATAGTTTAATTGTTAAAACGCTGGCAGATAAGTCGCTGGTGAAGCTTGATATTTATAATAATACTTTCGAAGCTTTTAAACTCATGAAAAAGGTTGCCCGCTATCTGGCTGGCAATTTCAGAAAGCAAATAAAATCTATTGATGAGCGCATTACAATAGAGTTTAAAGACCAGGGACCATTTCAATTTGGGTTTAAAATTGCCGGTGATATGTTGGTTTTCTCCATGCATACCAATGTTTTTGAGTTTGACCGTAAACACCCCGTTTGGAATACCCCGGCAGTAAAACAAGATGAAAAAGCATCATTTTGTGGGTTGATTCACATATATAACTTCCTGGCTGATTCTTTTAAGTATAACCGCTCGGAAGATCTCGGATACCTCATTGGGCGCATGTTTATAAACAAGGATAATTACTTTTTTGTAGAAGGTAAGCGTCAGTTGGGTGTGTTGTTCAATAAATTTGGCAAGGAAACAATTGACACTAAAAATATACGCGATATTTTGCAGGCATCCATACTGTTTTCCCTCGATTTCGATTTGTTAGTGCCTCCATATGACAAAGTGGCTGTAGCATCAGTTGAACAGCTTAACCGGAAAAATACCAATAATCAGGTCAAAACCGCCAAAAGGCTTGGTTTTAAATTTTACGAAGACGATGAAAATTTATCTTATTTATAAACAATAAAATACCTAAGTTATGATCAGGAAGATATTCATATTTACACTTGCCGGAGCCTTTTTATTTGCAGCTTGTAATAAAAGCGCAAAAGAGGCCGATGAAGACAAACAAGGCAAATCTGAAATGCAGCAAAAAGTTGAACAGTATGCCGTTGTTTCTTTAAAAACAGATATTAGCCACCTGTCAGACAATCAGAAAGAGATGCTGAAAATCTTATTTGACGTTGCTGATGTTATGGAGGGACTTTTCTGGCAAGATGCCTTTGGCGACAAGGAAGCGCTGATGGAAAATATTGATGACAAATGGACCAAACTCTATGCGGAAATCAATTATGGTCCGTGGGATCGCTTAGACGGAGATAACCCTTTTATATCGGGTTATGGCGAAAAACCTGCAGGAGCCAATTACTATCCGGCCGATATTACAAAAGAAGAGTTTGAAGAATGGGATAACGAAAATAAAGATAGCTGGTACTCAATGGTACGTCGCGACGATGAGGGTAACCTAATCAATATCCCTTACCATGAGTATTATCCAGAAGAGGTAGATAAAGCAGCATCACTACTTAAAGAAGCTGCAACCTACGCAGAGAGTGAAGGCTTCAAAAAATACCTTAATCTGCGTGCCGATGCTCTTCTTACCGATAAATACCTGGCCAGCGATTTAGCCTGGATGGATATGCAGGACAATATGATTGACTTTGTGGTTGGACCAATTGAAAGTTACGAAGACCAGTTTATGGGCTATCGTGCTGCGCATTCGGGTCAAATACTTATCAAAGACATGGAATGGAGTAAAAAACTTAATAAATACGGTAAACTTTTACCTGAATTACAGAAGTCATTGCCATGTGATGAGAAATACAAGCAGGAAGAGGCACGTGCACACGCCGATATGAATGTTTATGATGTAATTTATTATGCCGGCGATTGTAATGCTGCCAGTAAAAATATTGCCATTAACCTACCTAATGACCCACGCGTACATGCCGAAAAAGGTAGTCGCAAGCTACAACTTCGCAATGCCATGCAGGCTAAATTTGAAAAGATTTTGGTGCCTATCAGCGAAGTTCTGATTGCAGAGGATCAACGCAAACACGTAAAGTTTGATGCCTTTTTTGAAAATACAATGTTTCATGAAGTAGCCCACGGTTTGGGTATAAACAATACGGTGAACGATAAAGGTACAGTAAGAGAAGCTTTACAGGATAATTACAGTGCAATAGAAGAAGGGAAAGCTGATATTATTGGTTTGTTCCTTGTAACCAAATTAAACGAAATGGGTGAATTTGAAGATAAAGACCTGATGGATAATTATGTGACATTTATGGCCAGTATTTTCCGTTCTATCCGCTTTGGTGTTACCAGTGCACATGGAGTAGCCAATATGGTGCGTTTCAATTATTTTAAAGAAGCAGAAGCATTTACACGCAACGAAGAAAATGGTACATACCGTGTAAACTTTGAAAAAATGCAAAAAGCCATGAACGATTTGGGCGGTTTAATTTTGGAAATGCAGGGTGAAGGCGATTACGAAGGTGCTCAAATGTTGATTGAAGAAAATGGTGGTATTGGAGCTATGTTGCAAAACGATTTAGACAGAATAACTGAAGCAGGTATTCCTGTGGATATCCGTTTTAACCAGGGCCCAAAGGTACTCGGACTTTAAAACCTTAATTATAAAATCAAAATTGGAGCTATTGGTTTACCGGTAGCTCCTTTTTTGTTACTCTATACTTTTCTATTTTATGCATCATTTCAAAAAAATAGGTTTCATAAATTCAAAAACTGCCCTACTTTGTTTATTTCTAGGAAAAGCCTGTATCTTTGTAAAAAATAAATCAATATGTCAGTTCACGGAAAACCCAGAATAGTTACTACGCACGTATTAAATGAAATGAAGTTGCGTGGCGAAAAAATATCTATGCTAACAGCCTATGATTATTCAATGGCACGAATTGTAGACCAGGCAGGAATAGATGTGATTTTGGTGGGAGATTCTGCCAGTAACGTAATGGCTGGTCATAAATCCACACTGCCCATCACCCTTGATCAAATGATTTATCATGCTCAGTCAGTTGTTAGAGCCGCTAAAAGAGCCTTAGTTGTGGTTGATATGCCTTTTGGCGCCTATCAGGGTAACAGCAAAGAGGCTGTAAGTTCAGCCATACGTATAATGAAGGAGACTGGGGCCCAGGCAGTTAAAATGGAAGGTGGCGAAGAGATCATCGAGTCTATGCACCGGATTTTATCCGCAGGTATTCCCGTAATGGGGCACCTTGGCCTTACACCACAATCTATACACAAATTCGGAACCTACGTGGTGCGGGCAAAAGAAGAAGCTGAAGCTAAAAAGCTAGTTGAAGATGCCAAATTACTTGAAAAAACAGGCTGTTTCTCTATTGTACTAGAAAAAATTCCGGCTAAACTAGCAAAAGAAGTTACTGATAATTCTAAAATTCCGATGATTGGAATTGGCGCAGGCGCTGATGTAGATGGACAGGTACTTGTGTTACACGATATGCTGGGCATTACACAGGACTTTTCTCCACGATTTTTACGCAGATACCATAACTTGTTTGCCGAAATTTCAGGATCAGTAGAGGCCTATGTGGAAGATGTTAAAGAACAGCGATTCCCCAATGAAAAAGAACAATATTAAAAGGCAAATTTTTTTATGAAACCTCCATGCTTAAACGTTTAAACACACTTCGCCTTCGCGTAGCTTTCGCTTCCGCTATAGCTTCAGCGAAAGCGGACAGCGGAGCAAGGCACGAAAATGATTATCTGGAATATTGCAGGTAAAAAACTTTAAAACAGGCAATAGGAGGTTCCATATGACCATTGAAAAATAAATATAAACATATGAAACTAGACATCCTTTATGAGGATAACCACCTTATAGCAGTTAATAAACCAGTTGGAATGCTTGTGCAGGGCGACGAATCAGGGGATAAATCCTTGCTTGATGAAGTTGCAGAATACCTGAAAAAGAAATATAATAAACCCGGTAATGTGTTTACCGGACTTGTACACCGTATCGACAGACCTGTAAGTGGGGTAGTACTCATTGCTCGCACCTCAAAAGCCCTTGCCCGGATGAATGAATTGCTGCGTGATCGCGATATTAATCGGGAATACTGGGCATTGGTGAAAGATAAACCCGAAAAATTAAAAGATACACTCAAGCATTATCTCCGTAAAGACGAATCGAAAAATAAGTCTTTCGCCAGTTTTAAACAGAAAAAGGGAAGTAAATTGGCTGTGCTCGATTATGAGGTAGCCGGCCGCTCCTCAAATTATTACCTTATCAAAGTAAATTTGCGTACAGGGCGCCATCACCAGATACGCTGTCAGTTGGCCAAAATTAAAATACCGATTCGAGGCGATTTAAAATATGGATTTCCACGCTCAAACAAAGGGGGAGGAATAAATCTGCATGCGAAGAAGTTGGAATTTATTCACCCGGTGAAACAGGAAAAGATAATAATTGAAGCTCCCCTGCCGTTGGATGATAATTTATGGAGAGAATTTGACCAACTGGCATGATGAGATTTGCAGTAATAACCTTACTACTTTTTTTTACCCTGAATGCATCGGCTCAACTTTGGGTGAGGTACCATTTCACGCCTGATGAACTTGTGCGCGAAAAATTAACAAAACCAAACAGTGGGGTAAAAATATTAAATGTGAGTTATTACGGATCGCGACATTCCATTGCTTATTTCAATAATAATACGCCTGGTTTTAATGTAAAGCGCGGAGTTTTGCTTACTACTGGATATGCACGCAATGTAAGTACGCCAAATCGCACTGGCAATTCAGGTGCACCTATGGGCTATCCCGGAGATCGTGATTTGAGCAGGTTGGTGAATAACCGCACCAATGATGCTGCTGTGCTTACTATTGAATTTATTCCATATGCCGATTCTGTTCAGTTTAGCTATTTTTTTGGCTCGGAGGAGTATCCAGAATACGTTAACAAAGGAGTAAATGATGTTTTTGCTTTTTTTATACGTAAAAGCGATGATATGGAGTACCAAAATCTGGCGCAGCTTAAAGATGGCACCCCGGTGACCGTTGATAATATAAATAACCATAAAAACAGTGCGTTTTATATACCCAACACCTATTTTACAGGTTACGATTATCAGGGAATGCAAGATGATCCTGTGAAATCGTACCGTGCCCAGGAGTTTACTTTTGATGGGTTTACCACTGAGCTGGTAGCAGCGGCAAAGGTAGAGCCATATGTGCAATATGAACTTAAAATTGCCATTGCCGATGTGGGCGATGATTTATACGATTCGGGCGTTTTCCTGGAACAAGGTTCTTTTGAAGCACCCGATTTCGAAAAATTGGGCATACACGAAGTAGAATGGAACCTTGAAAAAGTGAAGGAGTCTTTCCAGGATAAGATAAATTTAAGCTATGAGCAAGATACGTTGGTTGTGACTTCGCATATCGGGTTTGAATTTAATAAGCACGATATTAGTAGCGAATACAACGATTTTTTGACGCATTTGGCCAAAATAATGAAAGATACCAGGGGTGTGGTGTTGAATATTAATGGCCATACGGACTCGGTTGGCACAAACACTTATAATTTTAATTTATCGCGAAAAAGAGCCTTGTCTATTGCAAATTTTCTTGTTAACAAGGGCGTTGCAAGATCGCGCATGCAGACTTATGGTTTTGGGAGCACAAAGCCTATCGCACCTGATAGTACCGAAACCGGCAGGGCAAAAAACCGCCGCGTTGAGTTTCACATCATTCAATCTGCTAAAAAAGTTGATTTTTAACAGGGTAGCACATCCCTTCGAGCGGGTTCAAATTTTAAACATTAATTTCAAAAAAATACAGGAGTGACTTCTTATGTAAGTTCATGATTGTTAGATAAGTCACACCATCATTTATAGCGGTGACGAGAACCCGCTACTCTGTAGGCTTTAGTCAATAGCTTTTTTATAGGCTAGCCTGCTGGTTAAAAGCTAAAGATACTTTTGGCGGGTTTCACGCTATTTATGGCTTGGATGAATATTATGCTCTTGAGGCTGCCTATGTTTTATTTAGAGTGACACTTAGGTTTGTTGCGATGGAGCCAAAGGTCCCCGGTAATTGAGAAAAGAAAAAATAATTATCTTTAGAGATGTATTTTACTGTAAATCAACACACTATGTTT
>NZ_DATFKB010000050.1:0-11920 GCF_035268865.1 Salinivirga sp.
GCGTTAGCTCCAAACTCTTCAAGCATTTGCTGTATAGGATCCTTTTGCTTTGGAAGGTCCTTTATAACATAATCTTCGACACCGGCCCTTTCTGCCGCAATTTCGATAGCATCATTGAGTCCGCCCAACACATCGACCAAACCAATTTCGAGTGCATCTCTTCCGCTCCAAACGCGACCCTGGGCAACTTTATCTACTTCTTCTTTTGTCATTCCACGTCCATTGGCCACATGACCGATGAAAGTTTGATAAATATCTTCAATAGATTTTTTTATAGCTGCTCGCTCCTTACTATCCAATGGTCTGAATGGAGAACCCATATCGGCATGTTTTGCTGTATTGACTGTTTCTACATTAATTCCAATTTTTTCTTCAATCAACTCCCGGGCCTGAAACAACAGTCCAAACACACCTATTGAACCTGTAATGGTATTGGGACTTGCAACGATGGTATCGGCCATACAACTGATGTAATAACCGCCACTTGCTGCAACATCACCCATAGAAACAATTACGGGTTTCTTCTCTTTCACCAGTTGAACTTCACGGAAAATAACCTCAGATGTAAGGGCGCTTCCACCCGGACTATTAACGCGTAAAACAACTGCTTTTACTTTATCATCTTCACGCACCTTGCGTAATGCCTTTGCAACATTTTCTGTCCCAATCTCATCTACACTGCCTTTACCTGCTCCTATTTGGCCTTGCGCGTAAACAACGGCGATTTTATCCATCTTGGATATCAACTTATCCTTTTGTGGTTTTGGAGCATGCGTATAATCGCCAAGCGTAACCATAGCAAGCTTTTCGCCTTCGCCTGTACCCGCTTTTGTCTTTAGTTCGTCCATAACCTGATCATAATACCTTGCGCCGTCGGCCAGGTTATATTCCACTACATCATCAACATTGGTCAGCAGCATTTCATCAGCAATACGCTGTAGCTCATCTACCTTCAGGTTTCTTGATGATCCGACTTTCATTAAAATTTCATTCCAAAGCGAACCCATATATGCAGCTATTTGCTCACGGTTTGCTTCACTCATTTTATTGTCGAGGAAAGGCTCTACCGCACTCTTATACTTACCATGGCGGATTACCTGTGGTTCAACACCAATCTTTTCAAGTGTTTTCTTAAAAAACATTACCTGAGAAGTCAGGCCCTGCATTCCAACCATGCCTTCAGGATTAACATAAACTTTATCGGCTACTGTAGCCAGATAAAATGCCTTTTGGGAATAATAATTCCCATAGCTGATTATGAACTTACCACTATCTTTAAAGCTTGCGAGTGCATTACGTACCTCAGTTACAGTAGCAGACCCGGCAGTTATATTATCAAGGTATAAAAATATACCTTTAATTTTTGAGTCATTTTTCGCTCGGTCGATATTATCAAGAATCTGACTCAAACTGCTCGAGGATTGTGGTTCAAAATTCGTTGGACTGAATTTTGCAAATGGATTTTTTGGTGCCCGGTCCATTATTGGTTTATCCAGTGTAATTTTAAGTACGCTATTGGGTTTAACCTTCACTACTTTCTCTGTATCGACAAGTGAACTTACCGAACCGATAAGAATAAAAACACCAATAATTGTGGCAATAAGAAATGCCAAAAAGGAAGCCAGAAAATACTTCAAAAAACTTTTCATATGTTTATAATTTTGATTTTAGTGGTCATATGGAGCTCGCCATGATGTATCAAACTTCCGTCACACAAGGTTTTCAGTTTTTATTATAATCATACAGGTGTGTCAAAATTTTTATCATGGCTCGGTTCATATGTTTATAATTTTGATTTTAGTGGTCATTACTTGTCCCGATGCTAATCGGGATGGAGCCCCCTATTACCTGTTTTACAGTTTTTTTTACCTGCAATATTCCAAATCATACTCGTGCCTTGTTTCGCTTTCGGCTTTCGCTAAAGCTATAGCGGAAGCTACGCGAAGGCGCAGTGTGTTTAAACATTTAAGCATGGAGGTTTCATGGATTTGTTTTGATTTAGTTTAGCTCAAATTTATTAATTTTAGAATCAATTACGTGACAAATTTATTGTTTTTTAAATTTACTTACATTGTTATTGGCAAACCGTACGATTTTTGTGCAGCATGTAAAAATAACCCATAAAAAAGATTATTAAAAACCTTATGTTTCACAAAACCATTTCAAATAATGTTGTTTTACTTCTGGGCTCAAATATGGAGATACGCAGTGAACATTTAAGCTTTGCCATCAATGAATTAAAGAGTTCAGGAATCAAAATTACAAATATCAGCAAGCTTTATGAATCAGAAGCATGGGGTTTCGAAGCGGAAAACTTTATTAACCAGGTAATAATTATAAACACCTCACTTACCCCTACCCAACTACTTAATCTCACACAAAAAATTGAAAAAAAAGCCGGCCGCCTACCAAAAACAAAAGCTTCATACGAATCAAGACCTCTTGATATCGACATACTTTTCGTGAATGAACAAATTATTGACAACGACCGATTGAAAGTTCCTCACCCTAAAATTCATGAAAGGCTGTTCACCCTGGAACCACTTAATGAGCTAATACCTGGATATAAACATCCGGTTTTACTTAAAACCATCAAAGAACTAAAAAAAAAGTGTACAGATAACGGTTTTGTAATGCCATTAGAGAAAGACAAAAAAAAAGAATAAAAGCTTAAAAAAACTGTGACAGCCAATCTCTGAATGTGAACAGTACAATTACCATTATAAAAGACCAAATGGCTATCGTTAGTGTCAGGCATTTTATAATTCGTCGTTTGTTAGGATAGTAGGCAGCCAGAATAAGCGCACCTAACGGAATGGAAAAAAGCACAGGGGTAAGAATAACAAGACCCCAAAAACCATAATTACTTTTTACGTAAGCCAGGCGTCGGGAGCGCTTTGTAAATACAGGTTTGTTTCGACGAAAAAAAATAATATTTCTCTTGCGTAAAAATTTCACAACCTCTCCCCATGCATAAACAAAAAAAGTGGCACCAGAAATTCCGCCTAGGGTTGTAATTAAATAAACTACTGGAGCTGTAAGGCCTTTGGCAAATACAGCAATAGGGAAAGTCATTGCAAACTTAACGCTGCTGAGTAAAAAAATTAGCAAATACTCCAAAACTCAACTATTTCTGGTTGGCTGGTTAAACTATTAATCTGACTTACTTCCAAAAGCCAGGTCACCGGCATCTCCAAGCCCGGGAACAATATATGATTTCGAAGTGAGTTCATCGTCTACAGCTCCTACCCACAAAGTTACTTCAATATCTGAAAGTTTATTCTGAATATAATCAACCCCTTCTCGTGAAGCTATGATGGTAGCAATGTGGGTATGTTTAGGCGTACCGTTTTGCAACAAGCCATTGTAAGAAAGCTCCATTGAAGCGCCTGTAGCCATCATCGGGTCAGCTAAAATCATAACTTTATTATCGAGTCTGGGGGCAGAAAAATGCTCAAATTCTATATGAAAATCATCTCCCTGCTCATATTTTCGATATGCTGAGACAAATGCATTCTCAGCACGATCAAAAACCTGTAGCATTCCGTCTTGCATGGGTAACCCGGCCCGTAAAATTGTTGCAAGCACCACCTGATCGTTTAATAATCTGGCATTGGCAGACCCTAATGGAGTAATTACCTCTTCGGTTTTAAATTGTAGCTCTTTGCTAATCTCGTAAGCCATTAGCGCGCCAATGCGTTGCATATTTATTCTGAAGCGCATGCTGTCTTGCTGGATTTGACTATGGCGCATTTCGTATAAAAACTGACTAAATACCGAATCAGTTTCTCCTAAGTTGACGACTTTCATTCAATCTTCATTTTAATATTGGTAATTTAACATGCAAATTCATGCGCTAATTACCAAAGAATTATTCACTTAATTTGGGTTGTCAAGCTTTAAAACAAGATCATTTATTAAGAACAACCGGACAAAAATAGCAAAACAATTCATTTTTAGCAACATGTATGCCCATTGAGTACCAAATTAAAGCTGACACAAAGGTTAATTGGCTCAAAAAACACAAAAATCCTGAAACATTTGTAAATTTGGGATTTCCGGAGATAGCCAAACATGAAAAACATTTCATGGTAATATTTTTTTTGAAAATATTCAAATGAATGAAAGCACTAACTTTTTCACATAACAGCAACATTGATACCGCCAAATGGGACAGCTGCATTCAAAATGCACCAAATGGCCGAATATATGGATTTAGCTGGTACCTGGATATTGTTTTCCCGGAATGGTATGGTTTAATTTATGGTGATTTCGAATATGTTATGCCCGTGTTTATTGCTAAAAAATGGGGTTTAAAATACATACTGCAACCACCCTACGCACAGCAAACAGGCGTTTTCCCAAATCCTGAACAGGAAATAATGTTAAAATTCACAATAAGGCTGTCACAGGAAGCTCGCTATATACAAACTACCTTAAACAACAGTAACCATACACCAAAAAATTTTGAAATTATTTCAAAAGAGAACCTATTACTCAATTTAAACGACACATACCAAAATATAAGATCAGGCTTCAATAAACACACAAAAAGATACACCAATAAGGCTCAAAAAAACGTTAACATCAACGAACACATTACTATTAAACAATACATAGATTTAAAAAAGGCAGCATCAGGCAAATTCATTAATGATGATATACTCAACAAGCTCAGGCTTATTTTACTAAAAACACAAGAACGGAATATGCTTGAATTATTTGCTGCTTATGATCAGCAAAATGAACTATGTGCAGCAGCTGCATTTATTCATGATCCGCGCAGAATTACATACATCAATGGAGTATCGTCAGATTTAGGAAAAACACACAGAGCCATGTATGCTATTTTTAATCATTTTTTACATAAAAATACCGAAAACCCAAAAGTTCTGGACTTCGAAGGCTCATCAATTCCTGGTGTCGCAAGGTTTTTCAGCGGATTCGGGGCTCAACCAGAGCAATACTATTTAATAAAACAAAATCGGCTGCCTTTCCTAATCAAAGGTTTGATAAAATGAAACGCATTGTAAAAAGCATAATTTTCAGGTCAGCAAACTTGCTGAATTTTCCTTATATAAAAAAGGGCAATTACCCCATACTTCTGCCTTTTTACCATGCCGTTGAAAACCAGCATCCATCTTACATCAGCGGATATCAGGTAAAAAACGAAAAACAATTTAAACAGGATATTAATTTTTTATTGAAACACTACGTTCCTGTGACACTTGATGATTTAAAAAAACCAGAAGAACTACCCTCCAATGCAATGCACATCACTTTTGACGACGGCCTGAAATCTTGCAGCAATATAATAGCACCAATACTACTCGAAAAAAGTATTCCAGCCACCTTTTTTATCAATCCCGCTTTTGTAGACAACAATGACATATTTCACCGATTCATTTTTGATATGGCACATAAAAAGGGCATAAAACTACCTGAGCAATTGAAGTACTACCCGGATAAAAATAAATTACTGGAAACAACTGAAAGCAAAAAAACACAACTGAAAGAACATATTAAAAACAGCAACATCTACATGGGTATGCATGAATTGATGCAACTCAAAAAAGAAGGTTTCTCAATTGGAGCACACAGCTGGGACCATCCGGAATTTTACAAAATCGACCAGAGAACACAATATAAACAGGTTAAAAACAGTATGCAGTGGATTGAAAAGCACTTCAACCCAACTACAAAGGCTTTTGCCTTTCCGTACACCGATCATGGAATTAGCAATGGATTGCTAAAAAAAATACATTCAGAAAACCTTGTTGATTTATCATTTGGCACCGCCGGACTAAAGTACGACAGTTTTCATGGTCATTTGCAACGTATTCCCATGGAAAAGAGAAGTTACGAAACGGCGCAAAGCATCTTAAAATACGAGCACTTTTATTTCAAAATCAGGCAATTAATGAAGAAAAATACGGTTTTAAGAGATGATTGAATACGACACAGAACATAATTTAACGATAAAGAAAATTCTCATTCAGGAGATTCCGGGTTTTATTGACAGTGATTTTTATGAATCTCTCAACGTGAAGCCTATCTCAAAGCCACGTGCTCATTCATATTTTCATAATCCCAGAGCCACACCTAATGACCCGGTCATTTATATGCTATTCCAAAACGAACAGCTTATCGGTTTCAGAACCATTATGCCCGATTTAGTAAAACTACCCGGAAAAGAAATAAAATTTGGATGGTGCAGCGGCAACTGGATTGACCCGAAGCATCGCCGAAGAGGGTACTCAAAAATATTACTTGATTCGGCGTATGAAGATTGGCAGCAAAAACTTATGTATACAAATTTTGCACGCGAATCGCATCTGCTCTACAATAAAACATCGTATTTCAAACTACTCAAAAAGCGCATACGAACCCGGTTTTATGGTAATGTTGATGTAACAGAACTGCTGAAAAATCGCAGTTTTTATAAATACCTCAAACCAACCATACCCCTTATTAATATATTTTTTAAGCTCGCCTGTCGTTTTAAAAGAATATTTTTCAGGCCATTTAAACTTAAAGCATATTCCATATTTACTGAACAGCATTACCCGGCAAATTTTTATGTACAGGACCTCGCTCCAGAAAGTTTGTTTGCACGCTCCGATGCCGAACTCAAATGGATGGCAAAGCATCCCTGGCTTTCGGACCAGCCGGATTATAAAAAAACGAACTATCCATTTTCCTTATTTGAAGCCGATCATAAAATTTGGTACGTATCAATTCGCACAGGCAATGAAGTTGCAGGAAAACTCATATTGTCTTCAAGAAACGGTAATTTGAAATTACTTTACAATTTTGCTCAAAACATAAGTGAAATAGCAGCTAAAGCAATAATAAATTTATGCTATGAAAATCGAATGAAAACCTTTTCGGTGATGGACGTGGCTATTACCAAAGAATTATCAAAACTCAGAAAACCATTCATTTTCAACAAAACATATCAAATGGGCATTTACGCTACCTTTGAAATTAATGATAATGGGCAGCTATACATCCACGACGGAGATGGCGATTATATGTTTACCTGAATTAAATCTGTCCCTCATCGGCAAAACTGTAGTATTTCTGATTTCCAATTATTACATGATCCAGCACCCGCATATCGAGCATTTCTGCAGCTTCTTTAATTTTCCGGGTAATATTAATATCGGCCTGGCTGGGTTCAAGATTTCCTGACGGATGATTATGCGCTAAAATCATGGCTGGTGCAGAGACCAACAGGGCCTCCTTTAAAATAATTCTCACATCGGTAACAGTGCCTGCTATTCCTCCCTGGCTGATTTTTTTCCTGGCAATAACTTTATTGGACTGATGTAAAAAAATCACCCAGAACTCTTCATGGTTAAGGTCAGAAAGCTGGGAATACATTAACTCATAGGCATCTTCGCTGCTTCGCACCAGCACAGCAGCATCTGACTGTCGCTCGCTACGGCGTCTGGCAATTTCCATGGCCGCCACAAGTGTTACAGCCTTGGCTTCGCCAACACCCTGAAAACGTGTAAACTCTGCCGGGGTAAAACGCGCAAGCTTATGAAAACTATTTTCTGCACCAAGTAAAATTCTTTTGGCAAGTTCAACGGCACTCTCATTCCGGGATCCGGAACCAAGCAAGATTGCAATAAGTTCGGCATCAGACAAAACATTAACGCCTTTATTGAGCAATTTCTCCCTGGGCCGGTCGCTTTCAGCCCAGCTGGTTATTGGCATAAAAGGTTTTTTATCTTCCATGCCCTGAAGATAGAAAGTTTTCTGTAATAAAGTAAAAAGGGAGATAAAAAAAGAAAGTAGCCCGTAGGAGATTCGAACTCCTGTTACCAGGATGAAAACCTGGCGTCCTAACCCCTAGACGAACGGGCCATCTTGAAAATATGATCTACTAAACCGCTGATTAAGACAAAGCGTTTACGTGCCTTGTAATCTTTGATTTCAGGTTAGCAGCTTTATTCTTATGAATCTGGTTTTTGCGAGCGAGCTTATCTACCATTGCAACAACCTTCGGAAGCATCTCCTGGGCTTTTGACTTATCTGTAGTAGCTTCTAACTGGCGTACAGCGTTACGAGTTGTACGAGCATAGTAACGATTATGCAGCCTTCTCACTTTGTTCTGCCTGATTCTCTTCTTTGCTGATAAATGATTTGCCATTCTATTACTTTTTTCACTTCAATTTTAGTAGCCCGTAGGAGAATCGAACTCCTGTTACCAGGATGAAAACCTGGCGTCCTAACCCCTAGACGAACGGGCCATGTGTTGTACAAAAATTCATTTTGAATGATTGCGGCTGCAAAAATAGAGAATGTTTTTTAAGTTCAAAAATTTTTTAACTGATTTTTTACGTTTTTGTTTAAAATTGTTTGTCAGGCTTTATCCCTCCCAATAAAGCAGTTCAAAACCAATCCCATACAAATAGATTTATTCAATTTATTAATCATTATAAACTGATCGGTTCCGAACAAGCATGTTCGTTTTCCTATCAGAAATACGGCACAGGAAAAAGATCAAAAACAACAGAAACGCCTGATTAATAGCTACCTAAAAAACATGGCATATTAGTAGCAATTAAGGAACAAACCCTTAAACCATTTTATCATGCTGAATTTTTTAAAATCAAAAGATGAAACAAGCAAAACACTAAAACCGGCAGTCGGTGCAGCCCTTATTGCATCTTCCTTTATTGGACTGGAAATATTATGGACCCGGATTTTTTCAGCCGAGTACTTTTATACTTTCGCATTTCTTGTTTTATCACTCTCCATTCTAGGCCTTGGACTGGGAGCCCTGGTCATTAGATTATTTCAAAAGCTGGGGGACCACAAAAAGTTGTGGATGTACCTGACCCTTGGCGCTGTAATCTCAATTGCGGGTCCTATGTTGGTGCTACAATTCGACCTTAACTTTACTGAAATCTTTGGAAGCTGGCTGATGGCCGGAAAAATTGCACTTGTAATTATTATTCTGAGTATCTCATTTCTTTTTGGGGGAATGTCATTAGGCATAATCTTTAAAAACCATCATACCCAAATGCCCAAAATCTATATGTCAGATTTAATTGGGTCAGGTTTGGGTGTAGTAATAGCAGTACTGTTAATGAACATAATAGAAGTCCAAAAAACGGCATTTCTAGTAAGTGTACCAGCATTAACAGCAGCGATTCTCTATGCAAAAAAATGGAGGAAAACCATTCCTATTACCATGATTGTCGCCCTACTGGCCTTATTACCCAAAGCTGAAACATGGCTCAACAAACCAAGAGAAGAGCGTTTTGAACTCATCTACCAGCACTGGGATGCTATGGCGCAATTAAAAGTACTTAAGCGCAGTGATAATTTTTATTACTCTGTGATTGACAATGCAGCACATGCTCCTACAATTGGTTTTAATGGTAATTACAATAAACCCGACAGCCTGAAAAAATTTCCCGGCTACCCCATGCCTTATATGGTAAAAAGATATGATTCATGCACATTTCTGGCACTGGGTGCTGGTGGTGGTGGCGATGTTTTGAATGCACTCAATTCAGGTGCAACTGAGATTCATGCTGTAGAAGTGGTACCCCATTTAAACGATCTGATGAAAGAAGGCTTCTTACATGACTTTACAGGAGAAATATACAGTCACAAAAACGTAAAAGTCATCACCGAAGATGGCCGGGCCTATGTAAGACAATTCAATAATAAATTTGATATCATATATTCTCTGAGCTCTAATACTTTTGCATCCCTGGCATCAGGGGCGTTTGCGCTTGCAGAAAATTACTTGTTCACACAAGAAGCTTTTGAAGATTATTACGATGCTATGACCAAAGAGGGCATTATGCTCATGGACCATCAATTTTATATTCCCCGATTGACCACAGCTGTAATACAGGCACTCAAAAATAAAGGTGTTGATGACCCGCAATTGCACATTGCAATATTTCACTCTTACCCGGGCCGGCGAAAAATGATGCTCATCGGCAAAAAACCACTGAAAAAAGAGGTTATAAACAATGCCTTTCCTTCAATGACAGCTGGTGAGAGTCCATATTTAACAGAAGAATATCCAAACCCTCCCGATTCTCTAAAAAACAACCTCGTATCGCAGATCATAAAACATGGCTGGGAGCAAATACAAGATACGGTAGCAACTGACTTATCGCCTACTACAGACGACAGACCATTTGCAGCTCAAATGGGTTTGTGGAAAAATTTCGACATCGGAAATATTGACAAAATATCGCCTTATGAATTTAAAGGCTTTCCCGTAGCTAAGCTTTTAATTCTTGTTATTTTGCTTGTAGTTGGATTAATTGTAATTCCCATTAATTTGATTCCATTTTTGAAAAAAGGGAACAAGCTTACATTTAACGGATGGAGCTTCTTCTTTCTGATTGGTGTTGCTTTTATGGCTATTGAAGTAATTTTGATTCAAAAATATACCCGTTTTATTGGGCCCGGATCTTACACCTTTGTCACCATTTTATTCACTTTACTGCTGGCATCAGGTATTGGCAGCCGTTTTTCGCAAAATTTCAAATCATCCATACCATTTATTGGTATTATATTATGGGTTTTATCCGATATTTTCTTGTTTGAATATTTGCTCAATGCTTTAGATTCCCTTCCCATGTTTGGACGCATATTGATTACAATTATATTAATTCTACCACTTGGTTTTTTCATGGGTATGCCATTTCCCAAAGGCACAAAACGAGTCGGAGAACTAATCGATTGGGGTTTTGCCATTAACGGAGCGGCATCAGTCCTGGGATCAACAGCCATCATGCTTGTGGCATTTAATTTTGGATATAATATGGCGCTCTTAGCAGGTGCTGCGGCTTATTTACTAGCCATGCTCTTAATGAGATCGCAAAAAGAGTGGACTACCCAATAACAAAACATTACCAGATATAAAACCGGTTATAATAGCCGGTTTTTTTTTTGTAAATGCTTACGCTTTTTAGTAAATATTGTTTTACTTTTGTTTAAACCTTTAAATGACAGGTATGATGAAAAAACTCATTTTAATTCCTGCAATTCTGTTAATTATTATGACTGCCTGTACAGAAGATGAAATAATATCGTACACCCCAAGTAACTTATATGGAACGTGGGATCAATTTGCCCCACCTGCATCCACTGAAGGGTATGATTCCATTTATCACATATTCACAGGGACACAATACAAGATAAGATACTTTAAAAACGACACCATTTCGGGTGAAGTGGCCTATGAATATGAATTTGATGGTCAATCGTTTATTTACGAAAGTGGTTCTGAAATAGTAAACGATATAAATACACTTAATGACACACTGCTTAGTTTTACAACAAATGCTCTCGGAACAGAGGAAACTGTAGAATGCCTGCGCGTTCAATAATTTGCAAGCTTATTTCAATCTGACATAAGCATAAGGATGGACTTAAAACTTATTCATTTTTAGATATGGTGCTTCGAAAATAACTCCGCTATTGGGAAAGAAATTTATTTTGTAATTTTGCATACGTTTATAAAACAAGATATTTAGAACACAAAAACAAAAAACATGAAAAAAACAGTTTTAATACTTTTAACCCTGATCTTTGCAACTGCAGCGTGTGAAAAAGAAGACGAGAAAACTTACGACCAAACTGACCTTTACGGTACCTGGAAACAAATCACGCCTGACCCTGCAGAAGAAGATAACGACTCAGCCTTCCACATCTTTACCGAAACTGAATATAAAATTAAGTCATACAGCAATGGCTATCCAGCATCTTTAACGTTTGAATACACCTTCGACGGAAAGTCATTTAAGTACAATCTCGGAGTTGACGTCACCAATAAAATCAACACCTTAACAGGCACCAAATTAGACTTCACCATGAGTGCAATGGGTACAAGTGAAACATACTCGTGTACGAAAGTTCAATAGTTTTGTGTCGG
>NZ_DATFKB010000051.1:0-14493 GCF_035268865.1 Salinivirga sp.
CACGTTGAAACCCTTGAAGAACGCATTGAACATCTGTTCAGGCTTCGGGAAGTACAGGAACAAAAACCTGATGAAGCACCCGGCTTTGTTACTTTTATACCCTGGCCATTCATGTCTGAAGGCACGCACTTGTTGCAGCAACAACCAAACATTAAACCGGTTATGGCTGCAGAATATATCAGAATGATAGCGCTGAGCAGAATCATACTCGATAACATTAGCAACCTGCAAGCCTCCTTACTTACCGTAGGTAAAGACATTGCCCAAACATGCCTTTTTGCCGGCGCCAACGACCTTGGCTCTATCATGATTGAAGAAAATGTAGTATCCTCGGCAGGCGTAAGACGAACAATTGAAAAAAACACCCTGACAGATACAATCGAAAAGGCGGGTTTTAAACCCCGCTTGCGTAATCAGGCCTATGAGTTTGTTGACAAATTATTTTGATAAAATCAGGCGCCTGGTATCTTTTTGTTTACCATCAGTGCAGACTAAAAAATAAATACCCGGGTCAAGCTTTACACCAGTATCTGACTTACCATTCCATTGATAAGTAAAAGTGCCATCACCAATTGCATTTGGGGCGAGTGTTTTAACTTTCTGAGATTTTATATTATAAATACTAACATCAGGTTCCCCATTCCAGTTGGAACTTTTAATTTGAATAGTAATATGATTTTTAAATGGGTTTGGATACCCGGTCATTGAAATGCCATCTTTCGGATCAGGATCTATGCCACTCATATCAGTATGTTTAGCATCCCGTTTATAATAGATTTCATAAATAGTGTCCTTGTCTTCCATCCAAATATAGTCTACATAATCTTCACTAAAGGTAAGATATGCAATTGAAGGATTTAATGGGTTACCCGGAATTGTATCTCTAATTTCCAGGTTAAAAAAATCATAAAAGGCATGAAAAAGTGTATCTCTTCTTTTAAACAAAAAACTAAAGCCAATAGGTGGTAATAAATCATCGACACAAATAATATCTACAGGATATTCACTGGTAAAAACCTCCTGATCACCAATAACAATTTGATCATCATCGTTTAAAAAAAGAAGTTCCATGTATCCATACTTATTATAGGTTATAGTTGGCTTTTTGCCTGTAGTAGACCATACTAATTCTGCTGGAGTCGAATAACCCTTACTGTAAACTGATATTGAATCCAAAGAATGGCTTACCATATAATAAAATTTATCATCTGGAAAAGATGAGATATAATATGCTAAATCATCAGCAATACCAATATCCATAATACTATCGCTGCTAAAAACACCAACCGGCTCAGTGAGCGCAAAATCATTACCATATTCTACCTGAATCAATGAATCAGTTAAATCATGATTTTCTCTGATATAAAATAAGATATTCAGATGGCTTAAAATCGGTCTTCGACAGTTGTAATTGGTATCACTCAACAAATGAGCTTCTCCCCAATTTCTTTGCGAATCAGTTTTTCTACCATATATGGCAGAAACTGAGTCACAGGATTCATAAACTAAATAAAAACCAGGTAGCAAAAAGGGATTCTTGCCCTCAGTTATGGTTACAGGCTCACTCCAGGTTCCGTTATATCTGACACCTTTTATGACTAGCCCATTTTCAGAGCTATCACTATAAACCACATACTTTTCACTTCCAAAATTTCTAACAATTTTACGTTGATTGGGATTGTCTAATGCATTAGGATGCCTGGTAGTAGCAATCATGGTCTGCGCATTTAGCGAACACGCAAACAATAAGGCTGGCAATAACAATTTGATTCTCATGGCAGTATTTTTAGTGTAGAGAATCAAATATAACAAAAATTAAAATTTAAAACAACCCATGCAGATCAGCACTTACCTGATCGACTACGTAACTCATATGTTCCGGATTATTGGCAAAGTTGTATTTATCTACATCAATTACCAGTAAATTACCTGCAGTGTAGCCACTTATCCAGGCTTCATAACGCTCGTTCAGGCGCTTGAGATAATCAATACGTATGGTTTTTTCATATTCACGGCCACGCTTCTCGATCTGGTTCACCAACGTTCCTACAGAGGCACGTAAATAAATCAATAAATCGGGAGGCTTTATGAGGGAATTCATCAAGTTAAAAAGCCGGAAATAATTGTCAAAATCCCGCTTTGACATTAAACCCATATCATGCAGGTTGGGCGCAAAAATATAGGCATCCTCGTAAATAGTACGATCCTGAATAACCTGAAGTCCCGATTTCTGAATCTCAACAATCTGACTAAAGCGGCTGTTTAAAAAGTAAATTTGCAAATTAAAAGACCACCGCTGCATGTCATTGTAAAAATCATTGAGGTAGGGATTATCATCCACATCTTCGTAGTGTGTTTCCCATCCAAAATGTTTGGCAAGCTTGCCTGTTAGTGTGGTTTTCCCCGATCCGATATTTCCGGCTATGGCCAAATGCATAAATTAGTAATTTAATGGTTCAATTTGATTTTCCTCTAACAAATATAGTTGATTTTTACTTTGCCATACAGCATCTATTGGTTTATTGCCTTTAAACAATGTATCTGTTTTATTTATCGTATAATTAAATTTTAATACACGCTGCTTATCAACATAATACACATGCTTATAATTCACATAAGGTTTTTCAATCCTATTAAAAGAAAACTTATGGCTGAAGGTACCAAATTGATCAAAAAGCAACAATTCATCTGAACGGGTCAATACAAGTAACATATTATTACGCCATACCATTTTTTCAATTTCTACTGCATTGGCATAATTAAAGTATACAGCCCCTTTTTGCAGCACCTCAAGGTTTTTGCTTATCAGAAGCAGCTGTCCGGTTTGTCCGTCAGCTATCCAAATCTGGTCATCAGGACCAAGGCAAGTAGCAGAAACATCGTAAAATCCTTTTGTAGAGAGATCGAGCGGATCGCCCAAAGGAGCCAGCTCGTTGTCTAGTAAAACTATAGCATTTGCATCTTTATGAAAAACCAGATTTTTCAATCCTTTAAAACAATCTATTTGCTGAATATCGCCAAGGTAGCTGTCCTGATAATTTGCAACCTGATTGCCTTTTAAATCTGTTTTAATAAGCTGAACACCATCACTCAGATACACAAACCCAAGCACATCTGCATCCACCAATTGCCAGTTACCCTGTGGCATAGCCTGAGCTCTTACGAAAAAATGCAAAAGCAACAGAAAGCAAACTGACAATAATGGTTTCTTCATAACTGAATAATTATGGCATCATTTGAATAAGTTCATCAATATACTTGCGGTTATTGGCAAGTTGTGGAACTTTATTTTGGCCACCGAGCTTGCCGCGTTTTTTCATCCATTTGTAAAACAACCCGTCAGGTGCTTTATGAATTACGGGCATTGACAGCACGCTGTCTTTGTATCTTTTTGCTTCGTAATCACTGTTTACGGTTTGAAGGGCATTGTCCAGCGATACAGTAAAATGATCCATACTATCAGGTTCACGTTCAAATTCAATAATCCATTCGTGCCCACCTGAATCCTTATTTTTCATATAAATAGGGGCAGCTGTAAACTGCGAGACCTTAGCATTGGAATTTTTACACGCAACATCAATTGCTTTTATCGCATTATCTACAATCAGTTCTTCACCAAATGCATTAATAAAGTGCTTTGTACGGCCTGAAATTTTAAGTTTGTGTGGAAACGTAGAAGTAAAAATCACGGTATCACCAATCATGTAGCGCCACAAACCACTATTGGTGCTAATGACCATGGCATAGTTTTTCCCGATTTCGACCTCCTCAATAGTTACTGTTTTAGGATGATCTTCATCAAGTTGATCCATGGGAATAAACTCATAAAACACGCCCAGATCAAGCATCAAAAGCATATCATCGCGACTGGGTTCATCTTGTATAGCAAAGAAACCTTCGGAGGCGTTATAAGTTTCCATGTAACGCATCTGATCTGATGGAATAAGCTCTTTGTACATTTGCCGGTAAGGTGTAAAATTGACGCCTCCATGTATAAAAAGTTCCAGATTGGGCCACACTTCAAGTAAATTTTGCTTCCCGGTTTTCTCAAGTATAGCTTTTATCAGCACCAACATCCATGAAGGAACTCCAGCCAGGCTGGTAACATTCTCTTCCAGAGTGGCGCTCATTATTTTTTGAATTTTATTCTCAAACTCGTCAATCAGAATGGTCTCTTTATTGGGCGTACGGATAAAATGAGTCCAAAATGGCATATTCTGTATAAGAATAGCAGATAAATCGCCATAATAAGATTCTCTCGATTCATTAATTTGATGACTACCTCCTAGCGTTAAAGCTTTACCTGACAAATAATTATTCTCTGGGTAATTATCGTTATAAATAGCCATTACATCCTTCCCTCCTCTAAAGTGACACTCTTCGAGTGACTCTTCCGTGACTGGAATAAATTTACTTTTATCAGCTGTAGTACCTGATGACTTGGCAAACCACTTTATTTCTCCGGGCCACAACAATTCCGATTCACCTTGACGCATGCGATCGATCCATGGCTTTATGTCGTCATAAGTTTGCAAAGGCACACGTTCTTTAAAGTGGTCATAACCCTTAATATCACGATAATGATATTTTTTACCCCATTCGGTAGGAGCAGCCTGATTTATTAAGCGCAAAAAAGTTTCATATTGTACGTCAGATGGGTATTGACGCATTAAATTAATTTGCGACATCCGTTTAAGATTCAGCCACGAAACTATGGAGTTAAGAATTGGCATAATTGAAAAATCTGTTTAGTTTTATAAATTGTAAAAATAAAATTTACCTTTTTGATTTCAACACAAAAAACAATCTTTTACGGCCCTTTATTTAATAAGCGAAATCGCGAATTCTATGTCTTTGTTAATCAAACAATTGCGCAATTGCGCACATTCAGGTTTTGCAAATAAAACGAATGATTATTCAAGATTGTTTTGAGCATAACTAAAAAAACATACAAATGAACTATTTCGATCTGGCCATTGCAATACCACTGATTTGGGGAGTTTATAAAGGATTTTCCAAAGGGTTTATTAACTCACTGGCTACATTAGCAGCGCTGGTTCTTGGAATTATTGGCGCTATTAAGTTTAGTGGCATTACAAGTGTATTTCTGGCTAAAAACCTCAACATCGGAACTACCTATTTACCCTTAATTTCATTTGCAGTAACTTTTATTGGTATTATAATCGCCATTCATTTTCTGGCGCGTATCATTGATAAATTACTCTCTGCTGTTGCACTTGGTGGCTTTAACCGCATTGCTGGTGCACTTTTTGGATTGGCTAAATATGGTTTCATTGTTAGTGTTATTTTAATTATTCTCAACTATATTGACCGGCAGGTGCAATTTATGCCAAATGATAAAAAAGAAGCATCGCTGCTTTACGAGCCGGTGTCAAAATTTGCACCAACCATAATCCCATATATTGACCTTGAACGCTTAAAATCTGAAGTACAAAACCGCGTGCCTGATATTAACAAAGACAACCCAATCCCAAAAGAGAAAGGCTAACATCGCATTTGCAATTGATGTCAGCCTTCGGGGGGGGTTACCAACCTGTTTTTTTAATACTGTTCTCCCTGACCTAAATTTGGGGTCATTCAGAGGATAATTTGTTTTTGATTCCTCTTCGACAAATATACTGCATCAATTTGGAGGGAACTACCTATATTCCACTACGTAGATCTACGTAGTTCAACCAAGCAATCCAACACAAAAAACTGTCTATCAGACCACAAACCCGCAACTTAAAATCAATATAAATAACAAATCATTCAAAAACCTATTTCCTGCAAAAGTTGGGAGGTGCATTCGGTAATTGAGCAACTTTGATTAATTTTGGGGTTGATTTTTGACTAACCAAAATTGAGTGCTATGACGAATTTTGTAGAAGAACTGAAATGGCGAGGTATGATTCATGATATTATGCCGGGCACAGAAGAGCAACTAGCAAAAGAAATGACTTCAGCATATGTTGGGATCGACCCTACTGCTGATTCACTTCACATAGGCCATCTTGTTGGCGTAATGATGTTAAAACATTTACAAAGAGCCGGGCATAAACCAATAGCGCTGGTAGGTGGGGCTACAGGTATGATTGGCGACCCCTCGGGAAAATCGCAGGAACGCAATTTGCTCGATGAACCCACCCTGCGCCATAATGAAGAAGCCCTAAAAGCCCAATTGGCAAAATTTCTGGACTTTGAAACACCCTCTGAAAACAAAGCAGAATTGGTCAACAATTACGACTGGATGAAAGATTTTTCGTTTCTTGAATTCATTCGCGACATAGGTAAGCACCTCACTGTAAACTATATGATGAGCAAGGATTCGGTTAAAAAACGACTGGGTGCAGAATCATCAGAGGGGATGTCTTTTACCGAATTCACTTATCAACTTGTGCAGGGATATGACTTCATGTGGCTTTATGAACATAAAAATTGTAAATTGCAAATGGGTGGCTCTGACCAATGGGGCAACATTACTACCGGCACTGAACTTATAAGACGTAAACTGTCAGGAGAAGCATTTGCCATGACTTGCCCATTAATTACAAAAGCCGACGGAGGTAAATTTGGCAAAACAGAAAAAGGCAACATCTGGTTGGATGAAAATCGCACTTCACCTTACGAATTCTATCAATTTTGGTTGAACACATCAGACGAAGATGCCGGAAAATTCATCAAGATATTTACATTACTGGGTAAAGAAGAAATAAAAGCAATTGAGCAGGAACATCAGGAAGCACCCCATCAAAGGAAACTTCAAAAGCGTCTGGCTGAAGAAATGACTATAATGGTGCACGGAGAAGATGCCCTGAAAATGGCTCAGGAGGCTTCACAGATATTATTTGGCAAATCGACCAAAGAAAACCTAAAGGCAATCGACGAGCGCACGTTTTTATCTGTATTTGAGGGCGTACCAACATTCGAAATCGATAAAAACTGGTTAAATGATGGCGTGAATGTTGTAGATTTATTGGCAGAAAAAACACAGGTTTTTGCCTCCAAGGGAGAAATGCGCCGACTGTTAAAGGGCGGAGGCTTAAGCATAAACAAGGAAAAAATTCAGGATGTGGAGCTAACACTTGATACTTCATATTTGTTAAACAACAAATACATCCTTGTACAAAAAGGCAAAAAGAAATATTTTGTATTGCAATGTCGATAGATAGCAAAGAACTTATAAATTTAATTGAACATGAAATAAAAGAGTTACCGGGACGTGAGGCACATCGCCTTATGTCTCCAAAGCATCGCGTTTTAAAACCAGACAAGGACCAAAAACCCCGGCAAAGCGCGATAATGATATTGCTATATCCTAAAAACGAAAGCACTCAGATCGTGATGATCAAGCGTGCAGAATACGACGGTGTACATAGTGGTCAGATTGCGTTTCCCGGTGGTAAAAAAGAACCCGGAGACAATGATCTCCTCGATACAGCCCTACGTGAAACCTTCGAAGAAATTGGCTTGCGGAGGAACGACATTCGCATCATCGGTAAACTATCTCCCTTATTTATTCCAGTTAGCAACATGTGCGTACACCCATGGGTAGGTTTCTATAATAGCCAACCCGTTTTTGTAAAACAAGACAAAGAAGTGCAGCAAGTTTTATCTGTTTCTTTAGACCAACTTCTAGGAAATGAGGCCATTACACAATCGGTTTTTTCTGGTGCCCATTACCAGGTTGAAGCTCCTTGTTACTTTGTAAACGGATTGCGCATATGGGGTGCTTCAGCTATGATTCTCAGTGAATTTATCACCATATTGAAAAGAAACCCTGATTTAAGCAGTTCATAGTTTTTAAAAATTTTAGAAAAATTAGGCTGAAAATTATTTGGGTTTTGAAAAATTATTATCTTTGCACACCGAAATCAATTTGGTGGGAGTAGCTCAGCCTGGTTAGAGCACTGGATTGTGGTTCCAGGGGTCGTGGGTTCAAGTCCCATCTTCCACCCAAAAAAGCGAGGGATTATTATCCTTCGCTTTTTTAATTTTAATAAGCTTCTCTTCAAAATCAGTTAACATCACTACCCTATTTTAGCTTTAGAAGGATCACTTCATAAAGTTGGGGAGTATAGTTGAACTGCGAAAAATGGCCTTGAAAGCTTATCAAAAAACAGAACACGGATTGAGCTATTAGAATTCAGAAAAAACTCTCATAAATCCAACCACCTGGATTTTAGATATTTGCACCATCATAAAAATATCATAGATAAGCTGATTAAAACGGATACCGTTTTAGGTTTTATTCGCGTTTTATTTCTTCCAGCCAGAAGCGATTTTCCTGATTCCGGAGAAATCACATATTTATAGCTTTTAATCGAGCTATAAACAGCACCGCAACGGGTAGGTGATTAGTGAACAGGCTTATCAATCGGTGAGATGTAGGATTTTCAATAATATTGGACTCCTCCGGAGTCCTTGAATACCTTTTTCACATAAATTCTACAAATATGTAAACCCTCCGGGTTTAAGAATTGCATCATGGTGGTGCCGATATAACTTCGCTAAGGTTGGCTGCATGAACTCCAGTAAATTGGAACACGGATAAAGCGGTTAAATTCAGTAAAAAATATACGAAGTAGAATGTTTTTAGCGTATGTAGCGCTACGCGCTGGTGCCAGAAATATCATAGATAAACGGATTAAGACAGATACCGTTATTGCTTGTATTCGCGATAATCCGTCTATCAACGATATCGGCTTTAGGATTTTGATTAAAACTCGCATTAGCAAAATGTTGGAAAGAAAACATGAGGCATCAATTAATCTATCGGTATAATCCGCGTCCTATTTTTGTCGGGTAAAGTTAGGAGCTCCATCGATTGATTTTCGGCAAACTTACCTCGCTTTAAATCACAAAAAAAAGGAACACGGATTAAGCTGTTAAATTCAGTAAAAAATAGGTGTAGTAAAATAATAGCAGCGTATTCAGCGCTTTGCCCTGGCGATAGAAATATCATAGATAAGCTGATTAAAGCGGATACCGTTAGAAGTTTTGTCAGTGATAATCCGTCTATCGACGATATAGTTTTTGGGTTAGCTAGCGGAATTTTTGTGTAGAAATAGATTTTCAAGAAAACATAAGCCACAGATTAATCAATCGGTATAATCCGCGTCCTATTTTGTCGGGTAAAGATAGGAGCTCCACCGATTGATCTTAGGAAAACTTGCCTGGCTTAAAATTACAAAAAAAAGGAACACGGATTAAGCGGTTAAAAAGAGTTCCAGTAATTTGGTTTAGTATTGTGTAATCTGTGAAAACCAGCTTATCATAGATATCATTTTTAGTTCCTGCCTTAAATCATTTTCTTAAAGCAAGTCGACTTAAAAGTCCAACACTTTTTAATTTGATGTCTTTAGAATTCCAAAAATAAAAGCTATGCAAAATTTTCATGAATTAAGCTTAACGCCCCCAGGCGAACTTTCCCGAATCTACAATGAGGTCATAGCTAAAACCGAATATGAAAGGCTTTCCCGGGAAGGCAAATATAAAATTGAATACCTTCAACTTCAAATGCATGAGCAATCAGATGTATTCAGTCATTTTTAATATTTTGTAGTGATTGTTTTCTTTAACTAAAAATTATATCTTTAAACTTCATAATTTTTGAATATGATTTTTAACGAAGGAGACCATCATAAACCGAGCATCAAATTCGACAAAGAAACCGGAACCCTCTCCGTTACAGGTAGTTCTTATCCTGAAAACGCAGAAAAAGTTTATTATCCAGTTCTGGACTGGCTAAGCGAATTTGATTTTGGGCAAACACCCAAAATGATACTACACATTTCATTAAAATATTATAATACTGCCACATCGAAAAAGCTTTTTGAAATTATTAAAAAGTACAACCAGGCCTGGAAAAATGGCCAAAAGGCCGAGATACGCTGGGAATACATGAGTGACGATGAAGACATGTTCGAATCAGGAAGATACTACAGCGAACTGGTAGAGGTGCCTTTTCATTTTATTGAAATTCCTGATTAAATATAAATTACTGCCATTCTCGTAAATCCTAAGGACAAAACAACTTTCCAAATTCAGAAAGCACACATTATTCCACATTTACCGTCATTTAAATCAATGACGAAATCTTCTTTTGATTTTTTTTAGAAAAAGCATACTTTAGACTTTATTTCTTTAAAACGACTTTTTTCATGCATATTTTTAAACTTTATATATGAAAGAATCTAAAAAGAAACCACATGACAGTGAGGCCCATCTAAAAAGTAACAAGCGTTATTTCGATGTAGATGGGCCAGTTTTTTGGCCGGCAGCCGTTTTAATTGTTTTATTTATTGCTGTTACCCTGATCATCGGTAAACCGATGGAGAAGGTTTTTTCATCTGTACAGGATAATATTTCTGATTATGGTGGTTGGTTTTTTGTGCTCTCGGTAAACTTTTTCCTTTTTTTCGTATTCTTCATTGCCTTTAGTAAACTTGGAAAGATCAGGCTCGGGGGTGATCGGGCAAAACCTGAGTTCTCACTTGGCGCCTGGTTTTCGATGCTATTCAGTGCCGGAATGGGCATCGGTATTCTGTTCTGGAGCGTTGGCGAGCCCATGAATCACTTTATGAACCCTCCCCAGGGAGAAGCCGGGACGGTAGAGGCTGCGAGACTCTCCATGGAAACCACCTTTCTTCACTGGGGCTTGCACGCATGGGGTATATATGCCCTTGTCGGTATGGCGCTGGCATTCTTCACTTTTAACAAAAAACTACCACTGACCATCAGTTCGGTATTCTACCCCTTGCTGGGAGAAAAAGTTCATGGTCCCTGGGGAAAAGTCATTAATGTACTAGCCGTAGTAGCGACGCTATTTGGATTAGCCACTTCGCTTGGTATGGGTGTGCAACAGGTTAGCGCCGGCCTGGCTCATTTGTTCGACCTACCTGATACAGTTACTTCCCAGGTAATTCTAATCACCCTGATTACTTTTGCTGCAACCGGTTCGGTTATAGCAGGTTTAAGTGGCGGTGTGAAGCGTTTGAGTCAGCTTAACATGTACCTGGGAGCCTTGTTTTTATTGTTCATGCTTCTGGTAGGGCCTTCATTATTTATTTTCGACTCATTCGTGCAAAACCTGGGAACCTATGTGCAAAATTTCTTTGAGCTTTCTTCATGGACCGAAACTTACCAGCAGTCTGACTGGCAAAATGGGTGGACCGTCTTTTACTGGGCATGGTGGATTAGCTGGTCCCCGTTTGTAGGTATGTTTATAGCCCGCATTTCACGTGGCCGTACTTTGAAAGAATTTGTCCTTGGCGTACTCATCGTGCCTACCTTACTAACCTTCTTTTGGTTATCAACTTTTGGCGGAAGCGCAATGTATTTGGAAATAAATGCCATGGCCGATATTGCAGGAGCTGTTTCTGAAAATGTGGCAACCTCATTGTATGTGCTCCTTGAACAGTTTCCATTGTCGCTAATCACATCCAGCGTTGGAGTAATACTGGTTACCAGTTTTTTTGTAACTTCTTCCGACTCTGGCTCATTGGTGGTAGATAGTTTAACTGCAGGAGGGAAACTTGATGCACCGGTCCCTCAACGCATTTTCTGGGCACTTACCGAGGGAGCTGTTGCTGCCGTATTGTTGATTGGCGGTGGTTTGGGCGCACTCCAAACAGCAGCCATATCCACTGGTCTGCCGTTTGCTATTTTACTCATTATCTTAGCATTCAGTTTACTCAAAGGCTTACGGATGGAATATAGCAACATGATGGAAGTGAAAAGAGAAGAGGAACGCAAAGAATACCAGGATACAATTGCCAATTTGATACGCAAACGCGAAAAAGCAAAATCATCCGGCAAAAGTGATGAACAAAAATAAAAATCGTAAACTCAATAATTTAACACTATGTATCAACTTGATCATATATTAGTTTGTCTCGACCTTACGGACATGGATGATTTCCTTGTTCGTTACAGCAACTTCATGGTGGATAAATTTAAGCCCAAAAGCATTACGTTCATGCACGTGGTGCGGTCTTACGATATCCCAAAAGAAATTTTGTCAACTTTTTCAGAAATGGATGCACCACTCACAGAGATTGTGAAAGAAGAGGTGCAGGAAAAAGTTGATGAACATTTTATGCATAAAAACGACATTGAAACCATTGTAACCGTAAAGGAAGGTTATACGACCGAAACCATTGTACAGTACAGCCAAAAACATAACATTACACTTACCCTTATGGGCAAGAAAATTGGTTACAAAGGACGCGGTGGAGTAGTACGAAAGGTACTGAGCATTACACCATCTTCAGTACTGCTCATAAGTGAAACCACGCAACACAAAATTGAGCATGTGATGGTGCGCATGGATTTTACCAAAATTGCAGGAATAACCATGAAAATGGCTGAGCAACTTCATGAATTAACTGGAGCCAAAATATCATGCCACCATGTGTACAAGTTACCACTGAAATATTTCCCTCAAAACCGACCTGAGGATGATGAAAAGCTACAAATGCATGTAGAAAAACACAGTAAAAAAGAGTACGAGAAATTTGCAAAACGCCTAAAAATAGACACTAAAGCTATCCCATGCACATGGACGCTTGATGTAGAAAATGAAGAAGCCCATATTCTGTATAATCAGGCTTTGAGCATTCAGGCAGATATGATTTTAATTGGTTCGAAAATTAAATCTGAGATGGCCGATGTAATTCTTGATACGACTTCAGAAAAACTGGCCGGTCCGGAGAAAAATATTCCGGTATTTGTAGTCAAAGACCGCAAGCAAACCCTTGGTTTTTTAGAAGCATTGTTTGATTAAATTTATTCATTATGATAAAACAAGCATTCACATATTTACTGGCAATTTCCATGAGCCTCTTTCTGATGAGCTCATGCGATTTTGAAACCGTTGATGAGGAAAAAGAAAGAAGTATCAAACTGGTTTATACCGATTGGTCAGAAAGTGTGGCGTTGAACCACCTCTCAACTTATCTTCTGGAAGAAAAACTTGGGTATAATGTAATCACAAAGCTTACCAATGTTGAATCAGCCTATGCTGAGTTGGCAGAGAGAAAAGCCGATGTTTTTACAGACGCCTGGTTACCAAAAACACAGGAAAAATATTACACCCGATATGCTGAAAATCTTGAGAAAGTGAGCATCATCTACCCGGAAGCACGCACGGGATTTGTTGTGCCTGATTACAGCCCATTGAAGACTATCAAGGACCTGCGATCTCACACCCAACCTATTGTCGGAATTGACTCAGGAGCGGGAGTTATGCACAAAGCCCGTTTGGCTTTAGAATCATATAATCTTCAAACACCATTGGAAAGTCTTTCAGAGAAAGCAATGGTATCGAAGCTTGAAGATGCCTTGAAACGTCGAAAAGAAATTGTGGTAACCGGTTGGGAGCCTCATTGGATATTTGCCCGGTACGAAGTCAGATTTTTGGAAGATCCTGACAATTTGTTTGGTGAAAAAGAGAAAATTTATGCCATCAGTCGCAAAGATCTGGCATCAAAACACCCTGTGGCTGTGCGGTTTTTTGAACGTATGCAACTTTCCGAAAAGCAACTCAACACCCTGGTCTATGAAATCCGTGTAGCAGAAGACCCAATTCAGGGAGTCAAAAAATGGATTAAACATAACGAATATGTTGTAAACCAATGGGTCAAAGACTTAAAACCAGTACGGAAAAAGATAATGTAACGCAATCCACAGCAAATTGACTACCGCAGATATTAAAACCCGGTTCATCGGCAGGCGAACCGGGTTTTTTGTATAAAAAAACAAAACACAGGTAGGGTAATTGGGTTTTTATGCGGTACAGTTATAAAAGATTGTTTAACCAAAAATTTATAACTATGAAACGAATTATTTTTTTAATCATCAGTCTTACAACCCTGACCTACTTAAGTTGCGAAAAAGAAGAAGATCTGGTTTCCAGTGACACATTGCTGTCTGATGAAGAAAAGGCTATGATAACAGATGATGCAGCAGCCGATGATGCTACAGAAGCACTCGAATATGAAGTAGATTATTTTACAGGCACTGCGCAATCGCTTTCCAACCTCGAGGGCAGCAACCTTAAAAGCATTAATAACTGGGGTATGCGTTATATGGGTGGCGAAGGACCAACAGTTACCGTAGATCCGCTTGGTGATGTGTTTCCAAAAACAATCACCATAGATTATGGCGATGGAGTGGAATTGAATAACGGACGTATAATAAGTGGAATTATTACGATTGAAGTTTCAGCCCCTCCCCTTACAAATGGAGCTACCCGCGTGATAACCTACACCAATTTTTATATTGATTCAGTTAACATAGCCGGTCAGGCAACCAGAACATTTACCGGAACAGACAGCACTGAACATATTTTCTCGAATGTCTGCGACCTGGTGTTGACATTTGCTGACGAAACTCAGCTAATACGACATGGAGAGCGAACAAGAAGCCTGGTTGAAGGTTTCGAAACCATTTTTGACCCTTCTGACGATTTAATCCTGATTACAGGATTTG
>NZ_DATFKB010000052.1:0-19587 GCF_035268865.1 Salinivirga sp.
ATACTGAAAACCGCCAGTGCAAACATAAGTATGAAATAGGGTCTGAATGAATATTGGTTTCTGGATATTTGCGCAATGGCAAACAGTAGCATACCAAGTGCAAACAAAACAATGCCCTCTTTAAGCAATCCTGACCCCCAGAACAAAAGGGAGGGGGGAAGGGCCACGACAATAAGTGCTATGAGCTTTTTGGTTTTTATAATTTGCCGCAAAAAACGATATATTCCAACAAGTCCGGCCAGTGAAAAAATATTGATGATATAGGTATGAACAAAAATATTTTTGAATGAAAAGAGCATTACAATGGCGTTGAAACGAATTACTGTTTTATTGTCATTGAACATGTTGTAGTTAAAATCTTTCAACCAAAAGTTCATTTTGTCGTAGTAGTGCATTAAATGCGGAGCATCGTCACCTATTCCGGTAATCATGCTTAAGTAATCGTATGGATTGATAGCCAATGCGCTATGAAGTACTTTGCTATCATTAAAGTAGTTGAAAATATCGGCACTTCCGGGTGGGTAGTAATAACGATACACTAAAATTAGTGCAATACCCATAATGACTTTAAGTGCAAAAAATATTCTGATACCACTTGCAGATATCCCTGAGTTTTTAAAAAAGGGAATTTTTGGCATAATCCATATAAATAATGCCAGGTATACTAAAGACCAAAGTAGCTCCATATGTTTTGTAATAAATTGTGTGCAAAATTAACCAATTGAGGCGAATATTTAGAAAAAAATTGCAGCTCATAGTGAACCATCAGATATACTCAACCCAAATAAAATAATTTATATTGCAGTCATCCTGTTAAAGTGTTGATATCTCTTCTATTGTTTTTTACACTATCAATCAGGACGCCTCAAAAAATTTATTAAGTTTGCGTTCGTATTTTTCATTCAAACGCCTTATTAAAATGACACAAAACCAGGTCGATATAAATACCGCGAAATCGCTGGGTTTATTGCCAGAAGAATTCGATAGTATAAAAGAAATACTCGGACGCGAACCCAATTTTACCGAGCTAAGTATATTTTCGGTAATGTGGTCGGAGCATGCTGCATATAAAAATTCCATTAAGTGGCTAAAAAAATTGCCAAAAGACGGTAAAGCTGTATTGGCTGCAGCCGGTGAAGAGAATGCCGGATTGGTTGATATTGGTGGTGATATGGCATGTGCATTTAAAATCGAATCACATAATCACCCATGCGCAGTAGAACCATATCAGGGGGCTGCAACAGGAGTTGGCGGTATTAACCGCGATATTTTTACAATGGGAGCAAGGCCAATTGCACAACTGAACAGCCTGCGTTTTGGCGATTTAGAGATTGATCGTACCAAATGGCATATGAAAGGTGTTGTGAAAGGTATTGGCGATTACGGCAATGCCTTTGGTGTTCCGGTTGTTGGTGGTGAAGTAGTTTTTGACAAAAGTTACAACACAAATCCACTGGTTAATGCCATGAGCGTGGGTGTAATGAAAAAAGGTAATGTGGTAAGTGCAAAGGCTGAAGGTAAAGGAAATCCAATATATATTGTAGGTTCCTCTACAGGTAAAGATGGAATTCATGGAGCTACCTTTGCTTCAGCAGATATTACTGAAGATTCTGCCGAAGATATTCCTTCAATTCAGGTTGGAGACCCGTTTCAGGAAAAATTATTGTTAGAAGCCACACTTGAAGTAATTGAGACTGGCGCTGTTGTTGGTATGCAGGATATGGGAGCTGCCGGTATTATTTGTTCCACCAGCGAAATGTCAGAGAAAGGTAATAGTGGTATGCGAATCAATCTTGATAAGGTTCCGCTAAGGCAACAAAACATGGATGCATGGGAAATTCTGCTTTCCGAAAGCCAGGAACGCATGCTGATTTGTGTTGAAAAAGGACGTGAAAGTGAAGTAGAAGCTGTTTTCGATAAGTGGGATTTAAATTGTGAGATAATCGGCGAAGTAATAGATGAGGACAGACTATATTTCAATTTTAACGGAGAACAGGTTGCAGATGTACCTGCTTCAGCACTTGTTTTAGGTGGCGGAGCACCACAATATGACCGTGAGTTCCGTGAGCCTGCCTACTACAAAGAGTATTTAAAATTTTCAATTGATGAAGTACCCAAACCAAAAGACCTTAAGGCTGTTGCAGATGAACTGCTGAAACATCCGAATAACGTAGGCCGTGAATGGGTTATGGAGCAATATGACTCCATGGTTGGTACTAAAAATATGACCACTAACCGGCCGGCTGATGCAGGTCTTGTAAACATAAAAGGTACAAATCGTGCACTCGGACTCACAGTTGATTGTAACGGGCGCTACGTAAAGGCAGATCCGGAGATCGGTACAGCCATAGCTGTAAGTGAAGCTGCGCGCAATCTGGTTTGCTCAGGAGCAAAGCCACTGGCTATAACGAACTGCCTTAATTTCGGAAACCCTTACAACCCTGAAGTTTATTGGCAGTTTGTAGGGGCAATAAAAGGTATGAGCCGTGCCTGTAAAAAATTCGACACCCCCGTTACAGGAGGTAATGTTAGTTTTTACAACCAAAGCAGTATCAGTGGCAAAGAAGTGCCTGTACATCCAACACCAACTATTGGAATGCTTGGACTTATCGAAGATAAAAACAAGGTAATGACCCTTGATTTTAAGCAAAAAGGCGATATGATTTACATGTTGGGTACCTCTAAAAATGATATCGGCCAATCTGAATATCTTACTTCATACCATGGAGTCGAGGCTAGCCCGGTACCCGATTTTAACCTCGATTTTGAATTTAAACTACAGGATGCCATCTTAAAACTCATCGATCAGGGACTGATTCAATCAGCACATGATGTTTCAAATGGGGGATTATATGTTACGCTTGTAGAATCTTCTATTCCGCGAAAGCTTGGTTTCGATATTACCACAGATGCGGAGATTAGAACCGATGCATTTCTTTTTGGTGAGTCCCAAAGTCGCGTTGTGGTGACCTGTACTGAAGAAGACGAAACCGCGTTTATTGACTTATTAATGAAACTTGGCATTCCATTTTCAGCTCTTGGGCATGTAACTAAAGGGGAAATGCGCATTGATGATAATTCCTTTGGTTTTGTCGATGAGGCTAAAAAAATGTATTCAGAAACACTAGCAACATATCTTGAAAAGTAATACGGTTACACCATACAAGAACAGGTTGTCGAAGAAGGAGCAGGTGGCTGGTATGTTCAATCACATTGCACCGCGGTATGATTTTTTAAATCATTTTTTATCGCTCGGGATCGACCGTGTTTGGCGCAGGAAGGTTGTAAAAAAGCTAAAACAAAACCCGCCGGAAAGAATGCTTGATGTGGCCTGTGGTACTGGTGATCTGGCCATTGCCACAGCAAAAAGAATACCCGATATAAAAATTGACGCAGTTGATATTGCAGCTGTGATGCTGGAGCGTGCCAGGGTAAAAATAGACCGACGTAACCTTGGTTTTAATGTGCATCTGAATATTGGCGATGCCGAAGATCTTCAATTTCCGGATGGAAGGTTTAATGCCGTAACTTCGGCTTTTGGAGTCCGTAATTTTGAGGATTTGGAGAAAGGATTGAGCGAAATGTATCGTGTATTAAAAAAAGATGGCAGCATCATAATTCTGGAATTTTCACAACCTCGTAAAGGGCTGTTTGCCATGCTTTTTAAACTCTATTTTAATGCAATTTTGCCATTTATAGGAAGAGTTTTTTCGGGTAACAATCGAGCCTACGCCTATTTGCCAGAATCTGTTAATGCTTTTCCTGAAAGAGAAAATTTCGTTAAATTGCTTGAGCAAAGTGGATTTAAAAATAGCTATTATAAAACATTTACTTTTGGAGTGGCTTGCATGTATTACGGAAAAAAGTAAATTCGCACAATAATTGGTCGCCACAACGTTTTAAAATTTATGATTAAGCGCATTAGCATACTTTGTTTATTGGTTATTCTTATTATGGGAGCTTATGCCCAGGAGGGTAAACATGTATGGAACAAGCCGAACTATGATGAGTACCCTTTTCATTTCGGATTTGCCGTGGGCTATAATCAGATGAATTTTAGAATTATACCCCGCGAAGAACTGTTGACCAGTTTTGATACGGTTTATGGTGTAGAGAACAGGCCGCGCCCCGGCTTTAATATCCATATGGTTGGAAACCTTAGGTTGGGCGAAAATTTTGACCTTAGATTTATTCCCGGATTGGCCTTCGGGCAACGCGATTTAAATTATACCCGTGTCAATACCGTACAATCCGATACAGTGCTCGAAAATCACTTGATGCAGATAGAATCAACCTTTTTATCTTTTCCTTTATACCTGAAATACCGGGCAAAGAGGCTCAACAATTGGCGGCCCTACCTGCTTTTTGGCGGAAATTATGCTTTTGATCTCGAAGCCAGAAAAAAGATAAAAGAAGAAGAACGCCCCAAAATCAGACTCATGCAACAGGATTTTTATCTTGAAGCCGGAGTTGGAATTGATTATTATTTCCCGTTTTTTAAACTGGCTACGGAACTGCGTTTTTCATTTGGTATGATGAACGTTATCAAAGATGACAATACCGAGTATACAAGGTTTTATGACCGCCTCAACTCACGCATGTTTACCTTACTGATTTTCGTAGAATAAAAATATATTTCATGGCCCATCAAATACAATTAACGCTTACTCCGGAAGAGGCAGCGAATTCTGAAATCTATATACCTAAATTCGCAAAAAATGCAGGTATCAATGTTGACGATATTGTTAAATTTCAAATAACCTCCAGGTCTATTGATGCACGAAAGCCCCCGGTTAAGGTTAATATGAATGCAAAGCTTTATACCGATATTAAAGATCATGATTACATTATTGAGCCTTTTGCAGCTAAAGATGTTTCAAAAGCACCCGAGGCGATTATTGTGGGTGCCGGGCCGGCAGGATTATTTGCTGCACTAACTTTTATAGAACAGGGAATTAAACCTGTAATTATTGAACGAGGCAAGCGAGTGGGAGAACGCAAACGCGATGTTGCTGCAATTAGTACCAAACATTACGTCGACCCTGATTCAAATTATGCTTTCGGAGAGGGAGGCGCAGGCACCTTTTCTGATGGAAAACTCTATACCCGAAGTAAAAAACGCGGTGATATAAGGCGCATTTATGAGCTATTGTATCTTCATGGTGCTCAGGAGGAAATCTTATATGAATCGCAGCCACATATCGGGTCAGATGTGCTGGCTCAGGTGGTGGTAAACATCAGGCAAACTATTCTCGATGCCGGAGGAACAATATTATTTCAGCAGCGGGTAACAGATTTAATAACCGAAGGAGAACAGGTTACTGGCGTAAAGTTAAGCGACGGCCGCACAATGGCCGCAGCTGCTGTTGTGCTGGCCACTGGTCACTCTGCCAGAGATGTATATGAAATGCTGCAAAACAGAGGCGTTATGCTTGAAGCCAAAGGGTTTGCCCTTGGTGTGAGGTTGGAGCATCCACAAGAGCTTATTAACCAGATTCAATACCATAGCAATGAACCAGATCCGCATTTACCTCCCGCAAGTTATAAGCTTGTTAAGCAGGTTGATGACCGTGGTGTATACTCTTTTTGTATGTGCCCCGGCGGCTTTATTGTGCCAGCTGCAACAGCAAACGACCAATTGGTTGTGAATGGTATGTCGCCCTCAAAACGCAATGGAACCTATGCAAATTCGGGAATGGTTGTTGAATTGCGAACAGAAGATATTCCAAATGCCGAAGGAAATCCACTGGCAGGTATTCGCTACCAGGAGCAACTCGAAAAAATGGCATTCATGAATGGAGGTCAGGGACAGGTTGCACCAGCCCAGGGTATGGCCGATTTTGTAAATAACCGGGTTTCTGCCGACATGCCTGAGAATTCATATTTCCCGGGTTTAATATCATCCCCGATGCACTTTTGGTTGCCAGAGCATGTTAGTTCGCGTCTTAAAATTGCATTTAAGGCTTTTGGGAAAAAAATGCGCGGTTTTTTAACCAACGATGCTTTGGTTATTGGACTCGAGAGCAGAACTTCCAGTCCCGTTCGTATATACCGCGACAAAGAGGCGCTAACATCTTTCCCTTATGATGGTTTGTATCCAACAGGTGAAGGTGCAGGCTATGCCGGGGGTATTGTCTCCAGCGCACTTGATGGAGTCAGGGTAGCCCGTAAAATAGCTGAAACAAGTTAGTTTTTGGTTATGCACTAATTCTAATGAATTAAAATGTATGCATATAAAAAAATACTTTTCAGGTAATTACGAACAGAATTTATCCTACTGGCTATTATTTCTAACAGTCATCATTACTGTTTTAATTCGGTTTCATTTTCTCGAAATCCCCTTTGAACGCGACGAAGGATCATATGCCTACCTTGGACAGCAAGTTTTAATTGGGAAAGTACCTTACGTTGATTTCTTTGAAAGAAAATTTCCGGTTATCTTTTACGCTTATGCTGCTATTGTGGCGCTTTTTGGATATTCGCTCACAGGTGTGCATTTGGGTTTTCTGGTTATAAATGTCATCTCCATAATTGTCGTTTTCCTGATAGTTAAAAAACTGTTTAACCCATTAACTGCATGGATTGCAGCTTCCGCATTTGCGCTGTATTCTATGAGTCCCTACGCATCAGGATTTACGGCACAGTCTGAGCATCTTGTAATATTTTTCCTCCTTTTAGGAATATGGGCAATGGTACATGCTTGCGACAATGGCAAAGCATGGTTGTACATAGCTTCCGGTGTTGCTATGTCACTTGGTCTTTTGGTAAAACAAAACGGCATTTTTTTTATCCTGTTTTCGGTTATTGCACTTGTAACATGGTTGGTTAAGCAGCGGCTCAGTACCAGCCAAATTTTTAAATATATAATCTTCTATGCCATTGGTGGAGTCTTTCCTTTGGCTCTGGTGGCATTTGTTTTATGGATGCAGGGCGCTTTTGAAGAAATGATATACTGGACCATTTATTCATCAGCAGATTATATTTCAGGATCAGGATTGGATAAGGCTTTTGCAAATATAACCTATATGCTAAAACGCATCAGTCAAACCCACCTCTTAATTTGGGCAACCTCTTTAATGGGATTAATATCTTTTTGGTTTTTGAGGAAACCTCTCCATATAAAAATTTTGTTAACCCTTTTCGTTTTATTGTCGTTTGTGTCTGTTGCCCCGGGATTTAGGTTTTTTGGTCATTATTGGCTTTTTATATACCCTGCCATGGCTCTGTTGTCAGCTATGCTTTTTTATGCTTTGTCTATAATCATCAGAAAAAGCAAAATACCTTTGCTCATGGCATTTCTTCTGATTTTTGCTATGAATATATTCCAAAATGCAGATTATTATTTTACAGATGATGTAAATCAGCCGGTTAAGAATACTTATGGCTCCGACCTGTTTCCTGCCACGAAAAAGCTCTCTGATTATTTAAACCAACAGATGCAAAAACGCGACCAGCTGCTCGTGCTGGGTTTCGAACCGCAAATCTATGTTTATACCCACAAGGAGGCTCCTGTTAGATTTCATTTCATGAAGTTGCTCACAAAAATTGAAAACAAGCAACTATACGAGGAGTATAAAAATGCTATGTTGGAGAAATTAAATGTGAATCCACCTGATTACATCGTTTATATGGCCAATTATATGAATAAGGATTATGCTAAAGATTTAAAATCAGAATTAAAACCACTTTTGAAAAAATATGAACAAATAGCATTGGTTGAATTACGCAAGTGGAAAGAAACGAGGTTCTTTTTTAATGAAGGCAGAAGCACAATTAAACACGGTAAAAACTATATCTCTATCCTCAGTAAAAAATCTGAACTTTGATTTAATCCATTGCCCTTCTCCTGAATTCGGCTACCGTTATGGCAGTAGCAATGGCCACATTCAATGACTCCATTCCGCTTGTTTCTTCCGGGAAAGAAGGAATTTTAATTTTTTTCACTTCCGCCATATTAATATTTTCGGTTAAACCCTGGGATTCATTGCCCATAATGATAAATCCTTTATCAGAAATTTCAGTCTCGTATAGGTTTTCTCCATCAAGAAGGGTGGCATAAATATTAAAATCTGGTAAATCAGAAGTTTGTGCTATAAGTGTGTAAATATCTGTATAATGCACTTTTACACGAAACAATGCTCCCATCGACGACTGTACGACTTTTGGGTTATAGCACTCAACTGTTTCAGCATTACAAAAAATATGTTGTATACCGAACCAGTTTGCCAAACGCAAAATAGTACCCATATTGCCCGGGTCCTGGATATTTTCCAGTACAAGGCTCAGATTAATTGCAATGGTATCCATTGAAGGAAGCTGCCCTTCTGGTAGTGCAGCCACTGCGACGGAATTATTAGGGCTCTTAGAAGTGCTGATTCGGTCAAGTTCCTTCGGACTTATATGTTCAATTTCTATAGATTCGGTTTTTAGCTGCCCGGCATCCACTGCGTATACATTTTTTATTTCGAAATCAGATTTTAGCAGTTCATTAACCAGTTTATTTCCCTCCACAATAAATTCTGAATTCAGTTGCCGGTATTTTTTCTGATGCAGGCTGCGTAAATATTTGATTCTGTTTTTATCCATAATTTATAAGCAATTGTTTGTGCGAATCTACATAAAAAGATTACTGCAGAATAAAATAATTAACGATATTTGGACAGTTTTACTTGATAAAAATGGTTTTTATGAGTCGCAGAACCACTGTAAGGACTCTTTTATTGGTGCTTTTTGTATTTGCTGCAGTTCATTCTTGCCGTGTGACTCATCATGTGCCTGAGAATGAATTCCTTTTAAATAAAGTACATGTAAGTATCGATAACAAGCGAATTGACGAGGATGATCTTCAGGCTTATGTGCAACAGGAGCCCAATCGCAGGATATTGTATTTTTTGCGGTTTCACTTGTGGGTATATAATATTTTTAAACCCCAGAACCGCGATAAAGGATTGTTTAATTATATCGCAACAGTGATAGGAGAGAACCCCGTCGTCTATGACCGCTTTCTCGCTGGTAAAACAACCCGCCAGTTCGAGAAATATTTACACAACAGAGGATATTATAATGCTCAGGTAAAAGATTCTGTGGATAAAAACGGGCGAAAACTTGATTTGTATTACATGATAGAAACCAATGAGCCTTATACAATTAGTTCCGTTGAATATGAATTTGCCGATAGCTCCATTAGTTCATTAATCCTGAGCGATACTGCCTCTGGATTTATCAAAAAGGGTGAAATATTCGATGTGAAATCTTTTCAAAAAGAACGCAACCGCATTACCAGACAAATGAAAGAGGCCGGTTACTATTTCTTTAGAAAGGACTTCATTACTTTCAAAGCCGATAGTACAATAATGCCCAATAGTGTTAATGTGGTTTGTAAAATTGATGAGTTCGTGCGCAAAACAGAAAGCGGTCGCATTATTCGCGAACACCACAGGCCATGTCGCATTAAAGATATTTTACTCTATCCTTCGTTTGACCCGAAGAGAGCCATTACTGAGCAACAAAGTTATTTCAATACGTTCGATACACTACAACATGAAGGATTTGATGTAATTTATACCGACAAACTCCGTATTAAACCTGAAGTTATTTTACAGGCCAATACACTTAAAGAAGGACAGGTATACGATATACGTAATGTGGAGGCTACACGCCGTTTTTTGAATTCATTGAGCTTTTTCAAGCTTATTCATATACAGTTACAACCTGCTGAAAGTACGAGCGATTCAGTTATATGGCTCAATGCACATTATCAGCTAACGCCCTACACACTGCAATCCTACACTGTAGAACTTGAAGGTAGCAATACAGGTGTGAACTGGGAAGCCGGTTTAAATCTCTCTTATCAGCATCGCAACGCATTTAGAGGTGCCGAATTATTAGATGCAAAAGTAAAAGGCGCACTTGAGGCTACACGCGATGTTGTTGGTGAAGAGACTTCAGAAAAATTTAGTTTTAATACTTATGAGTATGGTGCCGAGTTTCGGTTGGAATTTCCGAAGTTTTTAATGCCGTTCCGTAAAAGGCAGTTTTATAAAAAATATCACCCGCAAACATCTACCACCTTTCAGTATAACTTTCAACAGCGGCCCGACTATACCAGAACACTTCTTAGAAGTAGTTTTGGCTATTTTTGGAATAGTTCCGCCAATATGCGGCATATCATCACACCCATCGAAGTAAACTCTGTAAGGCTCCCACGGGCTGATTCCACCTTTTTGCAGGAAATTGAGAATAATAGCTACCTGCGAAACTCATACGATGACTACTTCATTACCGCTTCCGGCTATCAAATGATATTCAGCAATCAGAATATTCAAACAAACAGGAATTATTTCTATGTGAAAACCAACGCTGAATTCTCCGGAAATATTCTCAATGCTCTTTATGATGTTACCGACCGTGATACAGTCAATGGAAGTTACCAGATATTTAATACCAGATATTCCCAATATTTTAAGGGAGATGTAGATGTACGTTTTTATAATGTATTAAACGAGCGAAACCGAATGGTGTACCGGTTCTTTCTGGGAGCAGGCATTCCCTATGGAAATGCTACCAGTTTGCCATTTATTAAGCAGTACTTTGGTGGAGGTGCCAGCGGTATACGTGCCTGGCGTTCAAGAGATCTTGGCCCGGGTACTTACCGCGATACATCGGCATATCCTAACCAAACGGCAGGGCTTAAACTGGAAATGAATATGGAATACCGTTTCCATCTTTTTTGGATGGTTGAAGGAGCTCTGTTTCTTGATGCCGGAAACATTTGGGCCATTACTGCCGATGATAATCGTGATGGTGCCCGGTTTCATCTTGATCAGTTTTATAAACAGTTGGCGGTTGGCACAGGATTAGGTGTGCGCTTAGACTTTTCATTTTTTGTTTTTCGACTTGATGGCGGACTTAAGTTATTTGACCCGGCCATTGAAGGCAGTAATAAATGGGTGCTGCACGACCGAAAATGGGGGCGAAACGACTATCAAATTCATTTTGGAATTGGATATCCATTTTAAATGGTATGGCAAAATAGCTTAAAATGCTATTTTTGTAGCTTATGAGTTAAATACGTATGCGTGAATCAATGAAATTAGAACATTAAAACAGTTGTCATGAAAGAACAGGAAAGAGGTAGTTTTACAAGTAAGTTCGGAGTTATTGCCGCTGCAGCAGGTTCTGCAGTAGGTTTAGGAAATATTTGGCGCTTCCCTTACGTAGCAGGAGAAAATGGTGGAGGAGCATTTTTACTTATATACCTCTTTTTTATACTGGCCATAGGCATACCCGTAATGCTTTCCGAATTTACAATAGGGCGAAAGGCACAACGTAATGCATTCGGATCCTTCCGCAAATTAGCCCCGGGTTCAGGTTGGCCACTGGTTGGTCTGATGGGAATTGTGGCAGCATTTGTAATTCTGGCTTTTTATTCCACAATTGCCGGCTGGACACTGGAATATATTATTAAATCTGTTCAGGATGGATTCAGGGGCAACGATACAGCTGAGCTTTTTGAAACCTTTAAGTCAGGCACCTTCAAGCCTTTACTTTGGCAATTCTTATTCATGGTAGTGACAGCCTGGATCGTTTTTGCCGGGGTTCAAAAAGGCATCGAACGCTATACAAAAATTCTCATGCCAATACTCGTGGTGCTGATTCTTTCAATGTGTGTGCGAGCCGTAACCCTTGATGGTGCAGAGAAGGGACTGGGTTTTCTCTTTAAACCCGATTTTTCTAAAATTACATTTAATGTAGTGCTTGAAGCCCTTGGGCAGGCCGCTTTCTCATTAAGTATTGGTATGGGGGCATTAATCACCTATGGCTCATATATACGCAAAAACAATAACCTTTCAAATACTGCAATTCAGGTAGCCTCTACCGATACGCTTATCGCAATTCTGGCAGGTGTTATGATCTTTCCGGCTGTTTTCGCTTTAGGTCTCGACCCCAAAGCTGGTCCCGGACTCGTTTTTGAAGTATTGCCCAAGCTTTTTATGAAAATGCCTCTGGGCTACTATTTTTCAATACTGTTTTTCGTATTGTTGGCCGTGGCAGCTTTAACATCTACCGTCTCAGTTTTAGAAGTAGTGGTGGCTTATTTTTCTGAAGAGCTTAATATGAGCAGGGGCAAAGCTACCATAATTAGTGCAGCTTCTATTTGGGTGTTTGGAATATTGGCTACATTGTCTTTCAGTGACCTGAGTGGGGTAACCATTTTCGGAAATACATTTTTTGATCTGATGGACTATATCTCTGCCAATGTATTACTGCCACTTGGAGCGCTTCTGATTGTTATATTCCTTGGCTGGAAACTTGGAAAGAAAGTTACTCAACAGGAAATTACAAATGAAGGAGCATTGAGACCAAAATTATTTAATGTGTTCTTTTTTATTGTAAAGTATATAGCACCTGTGGCTATTGTACTGGTATTTCTAAATTCACTGGGTATCTTAAAATTTTAAAATAGTTACTGAAGAATACTAAAGCAATGAATCATTTCTGGCGCAACCTGGCATCATTTACAAAACGGGAGCGAAGAGGAGCATTTATTTTTACAACACTACTTATAGTAATTCTTTTTGCCGGTAAATTTGTCCCTGGGTTTATCGAGCAAAGCCCATGGTATGTTATTGAAGATTCTGCAAAAGTAAAATCCTGGATTGATAACCTGAAGCAACAGCAAAAGTTGAACTTAAGTAAGTTTAATCCGAATAAAGTAGCCATTGAGGATCTTTATAATATGGGTATTCCATCCTCTGTCGCGTCAGGGTGGATTAAATATCTTGATGCGGGGGGCCGCTTTTACAACAAAAGCGACTTAAGAAAATTATATGGTATGCCCGATACATTGTATGCTAAATTAGAACCATGGTTGCGTATTCCCCAAAAAAGAGCCAGATATTACAATTATCAGGAAGCACAATCAGGTTTGGAGAAGAAAACAAAACCCCTGAAAAACTTTAATCCAAACACCTATTCTGAAGACATGCTTATTGATGCCGGAGTTAAAGCCGGCATAGCAAAAAATATTATTAGCTACAGAAATGCAGGCGGCAATTTTTATGTAAAAACGGATTTAATGAAACTCTATGCTGTGGATGATGCTTATTTCAATCAGCTTAAACCATACATTAATATAGATGCTGAGGCTTCGCAGATCATTAAAGTAGACAGTGTGGAACTAAACTCAACAACAATTGATGAGTTACTACAACTCAATATTAAAAAGAATGTAGCCCGCCGAATTATAAATTATCGTGAGCTACTTGGTGGTTTTTACAGTCACAAGCAGTTGGATGAAGTATACCATATTGACCCCTACACTATAACTAAACTAAATGAATCCAGCTGGATCGATACATTATTGATAAAAACTATTGATATTAATAAGGTTGATGAATATAATCTGGCCCAACACCCGTATATAACCAGGAAAGTAGCAGAGCAAATAAGGAAATACCGCGACTTTGCTTCAGAAATAGAATCCCTGGATGAGTTGTTCAATTTAGGCATAATGGAGCCCCAATCCAGAGAAAAGCTTAAGTATTATTTGCTGTTTTAGCTAGTCTTCAAAACATTATATCTTAAAATCGGGTAACCCACTGAAAAAAAAGGAAAAAATTCTTTTTTAGAAAAAAATAATTATACCTTTGCAACCCAATTTATTAGGGTAAAATGTCTTAATTCTTAGAATATGCCTACAATACAGCAGTTAGTAAGAAAAGGAAGAACGAGAATCGAACAGAAGAGTAAAGCACCTGCACTTGGTGCGAGTCCTCAAAAGCGTGGTGTATGTACCAGGGTATATACCACAACGCCTAAAAAACCAAACTCGGCTATGCGTAAGGTAGCCAGGGTACGTTTGACCAATGGGAAAGAAGTAAATGCTTATATCCCGGGAGAAGGCCATAATCTTCAGGAGCACTCAATTGTGCTGATTAGAGGAGGCCGTGTGAAAGACCTGCCAGGTGTTCGCTATCACATTGTAAGGGGAGCACTTGACACATCAGGAGTTGATGGAAGATTACAGCGCCGTTCCAAGTATGGAACTAAGAAACCAAAGAAAAAATAATTGATCGATGAGAAAAAGTAAACCAAAAAAACGGATACTTACGCCCGATCCAAGATTTAACGATAAGTTAGTTACGCGTTTCGTCAATGAATTAATGATGAACGGTAAAAAAAACTTGGCGTACAATATTTTTTATGATGCTTTGGAAATAATTGGAGCTAAAATGAAGGATAACGAAGAGTCTCCGTTAGAAATTTGGAAAAAAGCATTACAAAATGTGACACCTAAAGTTGAGGTTCGTAGTCGTAGAGTTGGAGGAGCTACATTCCAAATTCCACAGGAAATAAGGGATAGCCGTAAGGTAGCTTTAAGCATGAAAGCTATGATTAAGTATACACGTGCTAGAAATGGTAAAACAATGGCCGATAAATTAGCGGCCGAAATCATGGCAGCATACAACGAAGAAGGTGGCGCATTTAAAAAGAAAGAAGATACACACAGAATGGCAGAGGCAAATAAAGCCTTTTCGCACTTCCGCTTCTAAATCTTTTTAAAATCTCGATATATTACGATGGCAAACAAACTAGAATTTAATCGCAATATCGGTATCATGGCACACATCGATGCCGGTAAAACAACTACTACAGAACGAATACTCTACTATACAGGTATCACACACCGTATTGGAGAGGTACACGATGGTGCTGCTACCATGGACTGGATGGAGCAAGAGCAAGAGAGAGGTATTACAATTACTTCTGCGGCAACTACCTGCTTTTGGAAATACCAGGACCAGGAGCATAAAATTAACATCATCGATACCCCCGGACACGTGGATTTTACCGTGGAAGTAGAACGTTCTCTTCGTGTGCTTGATGGTGCAATTGCAGTATATTGCGCTGTAGGTGGAGTTGAGCCGCAGTCTGAGACTGTATGGCGTCAGGCTGATAAATATGGTGTTCCTCGCATTGCTTTTGTGAACAAAATGGATCGCACAGGCGCTGATTTTTTTGGTGTCGTGAATCAAATGAAAGATAAACTTAAAGCAAACGCAGTACCTATCGTATTGCCTATTGGTTCAGAAGAGTCTTTCAAAGGAATTGTCGATCTGATCGAAAACAAAGCAATTGTATGGGTAGATGATGAAGAACTCGGAACAAACTATGAATACATAGATGTTCCCGAAGATATGGTTGATGAAGTGGATGAGTGGAGAACACATTTGATTGAAGCTATCGCCGAAACCGATGATTCTATTCTTGAACGCTATTTCGAAGATCCCGATTCACTTACAGACGAAGAACTTAAAGCTACAATTCGTCAGGCCACAATTAACCGTATCATTACACCGGTAATGTGTGGTTCTGCTTTCAAAAATAAAGGTGTACAGCGTTTATTGGATGCTGTAGCAGCCTACCTGCCAAGCCCGCTTGATATCGGATATGTAAGCGGAACTGACCCTGAAGATTCAGAGAAAACTATGGAACGGAAAGCAAATAATGAAGAGCCACTTTCAGCTCTTGCATTTAAAATTGCTACCGATCCCTACGTAGGACGACTTTGTTTTATGAGAATCTATTCAGGAGTGCTAAAAGCAGGTGATCAGGTGCTGAATGTACGTACTGGTAAGAAAGAACGTATTTCACGTCTGTATCAGATGCATGCCAATAAGCAAAACCCAATTCAAGAGGTAGGTGCAGGAGAAATTGTAGCAGGTGTAGGTTTCAAAAATATCAGAACAGGAGATACCCTGAGTGCAACAAATCATCCGATTGCACTGGAACAAATGGAGTTCCCCGAACCAGTTATTTCAATCGCAATTGAACCTAAAACACAAGCCGACATCGATAAACTGGATATGGCCCTTGCCAAATTGGCCGAAGAGGACCCAACATTCCAGGTAAGAACTGATGAAGATTCAGGCCAAACCATTATTAGTGGTATGGGTGAATTGCATTTGGATATCATTATCGATCGACTAAGAAGAGAGTTTAAGGTTGATGCCAATAAAGGCGAACCACAGGTTAAATACAAAGAAGCTATTACACAATCTGTAGAGCATCACGAAATTTTCAAGAAACAAACCGGTGGTCGTGGTAAATTTGCTGAAATTCAGGTGCGGATAGAACCAGGTGAGGATGGAAAAGAAGGTCTTGAATTTGTTGATAAAATTAAAGGAGGAGCAATTCCAAGAGAATACATCCCATCAGTAGAAAAAGGTTTTACAGAGGCAATGCAAAACGGACCATTAGCAGGGTTCGGTATGGATAGCCTTAAAGTAACCCTTTACGACGGGTCGTTCCACCCTGTTGACTCTGATCAATTGTCATTTGAAGTAGCTGCAAAATCAGCTTTCAGAGCAGCAGCAGCAAAAGCAAAACCAAAATTGCTCGAGCCTGTAATGTCCGCCGAGGTAGTTACTCCTGAAGAGTATATGGGCGACATAATCAGTGATTTTAATAAGCGTCGTGGTAATGTTGAAGCCATGGAAGAAAAATCTGGTGCACGCATTGTAAAAGCTAAAGTACCTTTAGCTGAGAAATTTGGCTATGTAACAGTGTTACGTACGATTTCTTCAGGTCGCGCAACATCTTCAATGGAATTTTCACATTACGAAGAAGTGCCGGCAAATATTGCCACTGAAGTGCTCGACAAAGTAAAAGGAAGAACTGATCTATTATAAATAAAAGGAGAATATGAGCCAGAAAATTCGAATCAAACTCAAGTCGTACGACCACAATTTGGTTGATAAATCGGCTGAGAAGATCGTAAAAACGGTAAAAACTACCGGTGCGGTGGTAAGTGGCCCTATTCCGCTTCCAACACGTAAGCGTATTTTTACCGTATTGCGTTCAACATTTGTGAACAAAAAATCCCGCGAGCAATTTGAATTGTCTTCGTACAAGCGTTTGCTCGACATTTACAGTTCTACTGCCAAAACCATTGATGCACTCATGAAACTTGAGTTGCCAAGTGGTGTTGAGGTAGAGATTAAAGTATGATAATTAAAACAGATTATGGCTGGATTAATTGGAAAAAAAATCGGAATGACATCGGTTTTCAGTGCCGAGGGAAAAAATATTCCATGCACTGTGATCGAGGCTGGACCCTGTGTTGTCACACAGGTGAAAACCGTCGATAGCGACGGTTATGAAGCACTACAACTCGGGTTTGAAAGCAAGAAAGAAAAAAATGCTAACAAACCGGAGCTTGGACACTTTAAAAAAGCTAACACCACACCTAAACGCAAAATCGTTGAGTTTACAAAATTTGGCGATGAGCATAAATTAGGCGATGTGGTTAATGTTGAGCTTTTCAAAGATGATACCTGGGTTGATGTAACCGGAATATCGAAAGGAAAAGGATTTCAGGGCGTGGTTAAACGTCATGGATTTAGCGGTGTGAATGACGCTACCCACGGTCAGCACGATCGTAATAGAGCGCCGGGATCAATCGGAGCATCATCTGACCCTTCCAGAGTATTTAAAGGTATGAGGATGGCAGGACGTACCGGTGGTCAAAAAGTTAAGGTTTTGAGCCTAAGAGTGATAAAAATTATTCCTGAGAGCAACCTACTTATTGTAAAAGGTTCAGTACCAGGATCCAAAGGATCATACTTAATAATTGAGAACTAATGGAAGTAGTTGTAAAAAATATTGCAGGAGAAGACACTGGTCGTAAAATAGAATTGAACGATTCTATCTTTGGTATCGAACCAAACGATCATGCCATCTACCTCGACGTGAAAGGGCATTTAGCCAACAAACGTCAAGGTACGCACAAATCCAAAGAAAGAGCCGATATCGTTGGAAGTACTAAAAAACTTAAGCGACAAAAAGGTACTGGTACAGCACGTGCCGGTAGTATCAAATCGCCTATCTTCCGCGGTGGTGGTAGAGTCTTTGGACCAAGACCTAAGAGTTACAATGAAAAGGTCAATAAGAAAGTAAAAGCATTAGCACGAAAATCTGCACTAAGCTATAAAGCAAAAGACGGTCAGGTTATTGTAATTGAGAACTTTAGTATGGATCAACCCAAAACTAAAGAATTCACAAATATTCTCAATAATCTGAAAATTAATGACAAAAAGTCCCTTTTTGTTTTAGCAGATACAAATAAAAACATATATTTGTCGGCGCGAAATTTGCCCCATGCACAAGTTGTTGCAGAAAATGGGCTAATGACTTACAATATTCTCAATAACAACACAATAGTGTTGACCGAGGATGTTGTAAAACGTTTAGAAAAAGTTTTTGAAAAATAGTTGTAGCAATGGAAATTCTGAAGAAGCCTATCATTACAGAGAAGATGACTGCCAAGTCGGAAGACTTGAACCAATATGGTTTTATTGTAGATAAAGAAGCTACAAAAGAGCAGATTAAGGAAGCAGTTGAAGAATTATACCAGGTAAAGGTCGACTCTGTAAACACAATGCGCTATGGAGGCAGACAGCAAATGAGATATACCAAAGCCGGTGTAGTTGCTGGTCGTAAACCTGCCTTCAAAAAGGCGATCGTGACATTGCAAGATGGAGAAACAATCGATTTTTACAGCAATATCTAAATTAGAGAGATGGGAGTAAGAAAGCTTAAACCTGTTACACCAGGACAAAGACACAAGATTGTGAGTAACTTTGACATGGTTACCACTTCAACACCTGAAAAATCATTGTTAAAGCCCAAAAAGAGGTCTGGTGGCCGTAATAGCTCCGGACGGATGACAATGAGGTATATAGGTGGCGGGCACAAACAAAAATACCGTGTTATAGACTTCCTTCGTGATAAAGAAGGCGTAGAAGGCACGGTTAAAACTGTTGAGTACGATCCCAATCGCACAGCGCGTATCGCATTGGTAAATTATGCCGATGGCGAAAAACGCTACATTATTGCACCAAACGGTATTCAAGTAGGACAAAACATTAACTCAGGAAAAGGCGTATCACCAGAAATTGGAAATTCGCTTTATCTGTCTGATATCCCACTTGGTACAATTGTGCATAATATCGAATTGAAACCTGGAAAAGGTGCAATACTGGCACGTAGTGCCGGAACTTATGCACAGTTAGTTTCAAGAGAAGGAAAGTATGCCGCCATCAAACTACCATCAGGAGAAGTGCGTTTAGTATTGACCACCTGTAAGGCTACAATAGGCTCTGTATCGAATCCCGATCATAGCCTTGAGCGTTCAGGAAAGGCCGGAAGAAGTCGCTGGAAAGGAAGACGCCCACGTGTTCGTGGTGTTGTTATGAACCCGGTGGATCACCCAATGGGTGGTGGAGAAGGCCGCGCAAGTGGAGGTCATCCACGTTCGCGCAAAGGACTAAGGGCAAAAGGTTTCAAAACCCGCACGCCCAAGAAGTATTCAAACAAGTATATTGTAGAGCGTCGTAAAAAATAATGCATAACTGAGGAGATTATGAGCAGATCATTAAAGAAAGGCCCTTTTATTGATTATAAACTCGAGCGGAAAGTACTCAAAATGAATGAGTCTTCTAAAAAACAGGTGATTAAAACCTGGGCTCGCGCATCAATAATATCGCCGGATTTTGTAGGGCACACTATTGCCGTTCATAATGG
>NZ_DATFKB010000053.1:0-11728 GCF_035268865.1 Salinivirga sp.
GGCTATTGACATATATACAAAATCATTGTCAATATCATTCCAAATTTCTTCAAATAAGCGAACATCTAGTGTTCGGTTATTCATTTTATTTAAAGGTTTAGCAAAAAGGTTATTGCATTCATCCAAATTTAACAAAGCTTGTTAAGTTTTCCTATTTTTCATTCAAAAACAGATTGAGAAGTTTCAATAATACCACCTTTTTAGAATCGAACAGAAATGTTGTAATCAGACGGTTTGTGTAACGATTAAAAGTAATGTGACTGCAATCAATGCAATAATTATAGAAATAGAAACGATTACATCTCTCTTTTTTTTCTCCCTGACTTTCTTCCTGATTGTGTTTTTCACTTCTGCTGAAAGCTCCTGATGTGAAGGTATATTTTTATTGTGTTTATAAGAAACCGCGCTTCTTTTACGTAAACTATACTTATCTTTTTGAGAAGTTCGCAAATTACGATTCTGTCTCAGCCTGTTCTGCATATCCCTTGTATGTCCGGCACCACCTGTCATTATAGTTAACAATTATTCTGTTTCAGATTTTTGAAATATCTCCAAAATGGTAATCGAACACTCCGGAGCACTATCAAATTTAACCAAATTTGTTATACACTCATAATTTTAGTATAAAAGCAAATACCCGCACAGAAAAATCCATGCGGGTTTAATTTTACGGTCTTATAATTTACAGCGGGATATTACCATGCTTTTTGGGTGGCATGGCTTCGGTTTTGTTTTGGGTCATTTCCAGCGCCTCGATAATTTTCGGGCGGGTTTGTTTGGGGTAAATAATTTCATCAATATACCCCAGCTCCGCCGCACGATAAGGACTTGCAAATTTTTCCTTGTACTCCTGTACTTTTTGCTTGCGCTCCTCTTCGTTGAGGTTCTCTTTGCGGTAAATAATGCTTACTGCTCCTTCGGGGCCCATTACGGCAATTTCGGCTGTGGGGTAAGCCAGGTTCACATCGGCACCGAGGTGTTTTGACGACATCACGTCATAGGCGCCGCCATAGGCTTTGCGTGTAATGATGGTGATTTTGGGTACGGTAGCTTCCGAAAAGGCATAGAGCAGTTTGGCGCCGTGTTTAATAATTCCGCCAAACTCCTGGTCGGTACCGGGCAGAAAGCCGGGAACATCTTCAAACGTGATAAGCGGAATATTGAACGAATCGCAGAAACGCACAAACCGGGCACCTTTCATGCTGCTTTCAATGTCGAGCACGCCGGCCAGGTGCGCGGGCTGGTTGGCCACAATACCCACCGGGCGACCACCCATACGGGCAAAGCCCACCACAATATTTTGCGCGTAATGCGGCATAATCTCAAAAAAGTTATGGTCGTCTACCACTTTTGTGATGATATCTTTAATATCGTAAGGTTTATTAGGATCGTCGGGGACAAGCTCCTGCAGCGATTCATCCTCACGGTGTATATCGTCGGTACAGGGTTTTATGGGTGGGTCTTCCATATTGTTCGAGGGCAGGAAGCTCATCAGTTCCCGCAGCATCATCATGGCTTTTTCATCGTCTTCGGCCATCAGATGTGCCACACCACTTTTAGAGTTGTGCGTCATGGCACCACCCAGGTCCTCTTTGGTTACCTCTTCGTGGGTCACAGTTTTAATTACATCGGGCCCTGTCACAAACATGTAGCTCGACTTCTGGGTCATAAGAATAAAATCGGTGAGCGCAGGCGAATAAACTGCACCTCCAGCACATGGACCAAGCACAGCAGAAATTTGGGGAATGACCCCTGAAGCGCGCACATTGAGGTGGAAAATATCGGCATAGCCGGCCAAACTCTCCACACCCTCCTGAATACGGGCACCACCACTATCGTTCAGGCCCATTACAGGGGCACCCATTTTCAGGGCCATCTGCATAATTTTCACTACTTTATCGGCATTGGCGCGGCTCAGCGTACCTCCATATACGGTAAAGTCCTGTGCAAATACGTAAATCAGGCGCCCATCAATTTTACCATACCCTGTAACCACACCATCGCCAAAAAACTTTGGCATTTTAAAATTTTGGTTCCGGTGGGTCATAAAACGGTCCACCTCTACAAAAGTATTCTGATCGAGCAGCAAGTCAATGCGCTCTCTGGCCGTAAGACGATCGGCCTTATGTTGTTTTTCAATACGCTCTTCACCCCCGCCCTTCATAGCTTCGCGGGTGTGCTCTTCGAGTTTATTAAATTTTTCTTGTATACTCATGTTGTTTCGTTTTTAAATTTTGGATCATGGTTAGTAGATCGTAGATATTGGATGTTAGATCATATGTTTGGCTGTGTGATTTGACTTCTCCAGGATATTGAGTGGCAATTGGGCTGTCTTAGCGGGAATCGATTCTCACAGGTCATTGAGTAGCTCGTGGGCCGGGCTGGGGGGAACCGAAATGGCCGGGTTATTAGATTTCGCATCATAAATACTAGATCCTTGATCGTGGATGTCAGATTATAGATCATGGGTTGATTTTTGAATTTTTGCGTTTGTCTTTTGAGATCTGACCATTGGAATTTGGTATTTGCTTACTCCACAACTACCATAGTTTGGCCGCCTTTCACCACATCACCCTCTTTCACATGAACTTCTTTCACCACACGGTCTTTTTTCACTTTATATTCACTTTCCATTTTCATGGCCGACACCACTACTACCGTATCACCGGCTTTTACTTCATCGCCTACCTTAACTGGCACGCGTACTACCTTACCCGGCATCGGCACCTTAATGTGGGCCTCTTCGTCATCATCGTCGGACTTGCGACTCAACAGATATTTGCGTTCGGCATCGATAATATCAACCGTAAAACTTTCATAAAGGGTATTGACCTGGAAGTTCTTATTGTGTTCTCCTTCAATTACCTCAATATTGTAAGATGTATTGTCATGAATAAAAGAATACACACCTTCTTCTACCATAAGCGCGTCGACTTCATATGTTTGATCGTCTACACGAATTACATATTTTGAACCATCGGCACTTAACTGTTCTACCGTGGTTGTTCTGTCATTTATTTTAATTTCAAGTGCCATACAATCAAATTTTAAATTCTGATTTTAATTCTTCGGCGTCCATAAGCCTTCCAGTTATTGGTCATCTGCCCACCATGTTTGGGTGGTTTGGCCTTTTGTAACTTCGCCTGATAATCGAGAAAAGCTGCAATTACGGCCATATCTTCACAATCGCCGCTACAATCTTCGTTTTCAAAAAGATCATCACTGTATTTTTCAATAAAGGTGGTGTTATACCTGCCAGATTGAAAAACCTTGTGTTGCATTACGCGTTCCAAAAAGCGTATGGAGGTTTTTACGCCCGTAATTTTATATTCATACAAAGCTCTTTGCATGCGATTAATGGCATCTTCGCGGTTTGCGCCCCAGACAATAAGTTTGGAGATCATAGGGTCGTAGTGCATAGGTATTTCAAAACCCTCATACACATACCCGTCTGTGCGCACGCCTAAACCCAGGGGTTCAGTAATGTGTTTAATCACGCCCGGACTCGGCATAAAATTATTGTCGGGATCCTCGGCATAAATTCTACATTCAATGGCGTGGCCGTGCTGAATGAGGTCTTTTTGGTTAAAGGTTAACTTTTTATTGTTGGCAATATTGATTTGTTCCTTTACAAGATCGACTCCCACCACACGCTCTGTAATGGGATGCTCAACCTGCAGCCGGGTATTCATTTCGAGAAAATAGTAATTAAGGTCATCGTCCATGACAAACTCCACGGTTCCTGCACCACTATAATTTACAGCTTTTGCGGCATTCACAGCGTGTTCACCCATTTCCTCGCGCACTTCCTGTGTAAGCAAGGGCGATGGGGTCTCTTCCACAACCTTCTGGTGTCTGCGTTGCACAGAACACTCACGCTCAAACAGATGCAAAGCATTGCCATGATTATCGGCCAACACCTGAAATTCTATGTGGTGGGGTGAGGTTATATATTTTTCGATATACACGCTACCGTCTCCAAAGGCTTCGGAGGCCTCAGAGCGTGCACTTCTGATAGCAGATAAAATATTTCCCTCTTCATGCACCAGCCTCATACCTTTTCCGCCCCCACCAGCAGAAGCTTTAATCATTACAGGCAACCCAATCTCTTTAATTTTTTTTATGGCTTTTTGCTCATCATCAATTGGATCAAGCGTACCGGGGACAATAGGCACACCCGCTTTTTCCATTGTTTTACGGGCAGAAATTTTATCACCCATCGTGTTAATGGCATGCGCTCCGGGTCCTATAAAAACAATCCCTTCTTTTTCGCATCTTTCGGAAAAGCCTGCATTCTCTGATAGAAACCCGTATCCGGGGTGAATGGCATCAGCACCGGTACTTTTGGCTACTTCAATAATGCGGTCAATGTTCAAATAACTCTCTCTTGAGGGTGCCGGGCCAATATGCACGGCTTCATCGGCATAACGCACATGCATTGATTTGCGGTCGGCATCGGAATACACCGCTACTGTTCGCAAGCCCATTTCACGACATGTGCGCATTACACGCACGGCAATTTCTCCGCGATTGGCTACTAAAACTTTTTGTATCATAGGCAGTTAAATTTATTCTGCGATCTTAATAATTTCAGTTATCAATTTATGTAAATAATTACATTTTTGCTAATTTAATGAAATTTTATCATTAGCCACAAGTGTATAATTTTTGTTTCTATTGACCTTGATTATAGTATTGTTAGGATAGGAATTAAGCCCGGAGGGCAAAAGGAGGCTATTACAATATATTATTTGTTCTCTTGTTTTCATACACATGAAACTTAAGAACCGAACAGTTACATTTTTAGAATGTTCAATTTTAGCACAAAAAGGGCATCCTTACACTCAGTCCTGAATGATGGTAATGATAGAAATACAAACAAAAACACCATACCATTGCTCGCGGGCCGGCTCCATTAGGGAATCATAAGATTCAATACAGACATAATTACGCTGCGAAGTTATTGTTTGATAAAAGTCTGCCTGGCTCGAATCTGGTCATCCCGGTACAAAACAAAGACATAAAGTCCCTGGGGCAAATGACTGACTTTCACAGCACTGCCCGATACAGGGTTGAACAGTTCCTTGTCCAGCACCTTGCGGCCCCTGGCATCGAAAACAACAACTCTATCGGGCTGAATGGTTCCGGAATCAAATTTCACTAAATCAGTGGCCGGGTTTGGGTAAATATTTAAATCAGCAGAATTTATCACATTATTTATAGATACAAATTGCAGAGGTTCGCCATATTCAGAACCATCAGCCAAGTGATAATATTTAATTTTTCTTTCAGTAGAAGGATAACTATTAAATAAATCTTGTGTTGTATAATAAGGCCCTCCCAGACCTAAAACAAATCGTATATCGCTCAATTCTTCAAAAAAGAAATAGGAACATGAATCATTATTCATTTGATAAAATTGTGAGACATATGCAAAATGTCCACATTCCATAAACATAGCGTTAGCAGCATAACCAGAATACAACATTGGCATACTATAATTGGCATCTATCTCTTTACTATAACTTTGTTGAAAAGTATCGACCAAAACATCCTCGTACATATAGAAATAATGACCATTCTCCAATGAATCAACATAAATCGAATCAGTTCCAATTTGCTTTTCCCGCTTATAAGTAATTGTTAATTGTTCCGCTTCTATTGCTTTGTCCAAAACATTCAATTTGGTTAATGTTCTGTGGCACAAAAAAGGACTTTCGGAAGTTTCAAGTAAAATATGCAGTTCATCGCCAATATTAAAATTAAAAAAATCAGCCTCACTAACATTCCAAATATCTTCAAATGATGGTAAAGCCCCATTAAAATACGCATTTGGAGCAACCCGATAATCAGGAGAGAAATATTCATATTCTTCGGGAAACGACACCCATGCTCGAGATTTTATTACACCTGCTCTCAGTCCGATTTTAATTGAATTAAATCTCTCTTTTTTACTTTTAAATTTATTTTGAACAATGAAGCTAAAGGTATGCACAACATCCGGCTCACCATTAAAATACACATTTTCAATAGACTCAACTGTTGCATCAACCTGGTATACTGAATCTTCATAGCATAAATACGTTGTTCCTTCGTTTGCATTCATATCTATCAAAACAGAATCCCCATAACGATTATAAAATGAATAATTTCCATTTGCCCATTTAGTCAGTTTGGGTCCAACGATACTGGGACCGGATACATCAACACAATCACTGCTCCACAAGGAGATCAAGCCATCCTGAAAATAAAGTGTTGAATCTCCATTTTGAAAATGAGTAGAATCAACTTTTACAGCCCAAATAGATTCCTCAAAACTATTTTTGTAATAGTGAACTGTTTCATTAAAAAAACCAGACTGACCAAATAACTCACAGTAACCAAAAATTATAATAAAAACGAAAGTGAATATATATTTTCTCATAGCAGTAGTATTTAGATTCTTCATGAAATTATGGCATGTTATTAATTATTCCAAAAAAACTTTGATAGAAGTCAATCTCTCTAACAAATAAAAGTGGATGGGCAGAATGAATGTCTCCACGAAGTTATTGTTTCATGAATGTCTGCCTGGCTAAAGCCTGTTGGTTTTTATAAACAACAAAAACATAAATACCCTGAGGCAGCGTACCAACTCTTAGAACCTCCTTAGAAACAGACCGGGATAGCTCCTTCTCCAGCACCTTACGCCCGCGGGTATCAAAAACAGCAACCCTATCGGGCTGAATGGTTCCAAAATCAATCTTTAGTTCATCGGCTGCCGGGTTTGGGTATACATTGATTTCCTTAATAAAATGTTCATCAATTCCCAAATAGTGTTTATAAAAACTATCTGGCTTAACGCCACCAATTGTATCTCCTGCATGTACTTTTCCTGTAAAATAGAATTGATGGAAATATTCAAAACCATTAAATACATATTCTTTCCCAAATCCCTCCTTAAATTTCACATAACCAAATTGGAAGGTCATATCATCATTATTGCGGATTAATAAATCAGGAAGTGTGTCACATACGCGGTAATGGGGATAAAAATCCCACAATTCAAGATCTCCGGCATATTTAATGGTCCTTCCATTTCTCTCTGTATAAATTGTTCTATTGTACATTTCAACCGGAGTCCAGCCTATTATATGACTAAAATCATAAATTTGATTCGGGTAACGATTTACAAAAATACCCGGAGAATTGACATAGTTTAATGTTGAGTTGTATTCAGTTCCACTGGTGTCAACATAATGTCCGTTTTGGAAACCCCAGCTGCATTTATATACATGAATTCCATAAGTCAATGTATCTCCATTTATCTGCTTTGATGTGATGGTATATTTCGACAAATACTCATACGTGTCTCCATCTCCACCACCAACACTTCTATATTTTCTCTGAAAGATATCTCCAACTGTAAAGTCATAAAATTCTGTATACCCGGGAAGCTTTTCACCCTTCTGATGTGATCCTTCCACACCCACTAATTGATATATCTCATCGCTAACAGAAGGGAACTGTAAAATCCCATAAGACTTACTCAATAGAATGGTTCGGTCGTTTGAGAGCGTTATTTGCTTTATTGAATCAATTTCCCCAAAAATCTCCTCTGTGCCGGAAGAAACAACACTTGCATCTATATTATTCAGTGTATCAAAAACCCAACTGTGGCCAGGTTTTGCAAGAGGCTTAAGCAGAAACTTACCAGTATCTTCAAACACAAATATGCTGTCAGATTTTTTAATCATGCTACGCATTAAAAATTGTGGTTGGTTTCGTAGCGCATACATATTGTTTTGGTTATCGCTGCAGGTATCGCAATTAGTCATAATTCGATTCAGATAGAAAACCGAATCACCGTCGACGACTTCTACAGAATCGGTTTTAATAACGTGGGTAATCAGGCTTGTATCGCCCAGCTTATAATTATAGCTGTCCGCAACCTTTAAAGGTTGCCAGTTTTGGCCTTGTAGTGACAAAAAACTAATAAAAAGCAATGCAAGTATTAACAAATTTCTCATAGCAGTAACATTTAGATTTCACATAAAGGTAAAACTTGTTACACAGAATCACAAGTTTTGTTACAGAAAAAATTACGTGGTATGAGTCCCATAAAAAAAAGGACCTCCTGTTTAAGAGATCCTTTTGCTATGTTTTTTGAGCAGGTTGATATGCAACAATTTATCTCAACTGCGCACCAAATTTGTGCTCAAAAGTGCCCTTCAATTTATTCATAAGTTTATCGATCTGTTTATCTTTAAGGGTTTTGGTTTCGTCCTGAATAATAAACGAAAGGGCATATGATTTTTTACCCTCTTCAATATTTTCGCCTTCATACACATCGAATAAACCAACCTGCTTAATGAGCTTTTTCTCTGCTTTAAGTGCAGACTGTTTCAATTCATCGAACGTAACCGATTTATCGAGCAACAATGCCATATCTCTTCTAACTGCAGGGAATTTAGACACTTCTGTAAATTGAGTTTTTACTTTACCGAACAGTTTTACAAGGTATTCCCATTCAAGCTGGGCAAAATAAACGTCGGCTTTAAGGTCAAAAAAGTTTTTCACCTGTTTAGATACGATCATCAACCGGGCAATCTCTTTATTGTTGTATTTATACACCAATCCTTCACGGCAAATATCGTTGCTCAGAAACTCCTGTTCAATCTGATCCACATCAACACCCATGCGTTTCATAACATTTTCGGCATGTGCTTTAAGTTCATAAAAACTGGTAGGTTCCTGGCTTACACTCCAGGTGTCATCCTGCTTATTTCCGGTAAGCACCAATGCCAGTTGTGTGCGCTCAGCGTAAGCTTTCAATGGATTATCACTGTCCGTTTGTCTTTTGGAATAGACCTTGCCAAACTCATAAAGTTTGAGATCAGCATTTTGCCGGTTAGCATTGTATTCCACTGCTTCCATAGCAGAAAAAAGCAATGTTTGACGCATAGCATTTAAATCGTTGCTTAAGGGGTTGAGCAGCATAACCGATTCCTCTGCATTGAATGTATCAAACGCTTCGAAATATTCAGCTTTGGTAATGCTGTTGCTCATGGCCTCATTGAAAGCTGAAGCTGTAAGCATGTCAGAAATGCGGTTGCGCAGTGCCTCTTCATCTGGTTTTGGCTGATAACTCAGTGAAGCATGCACACGATCGCCAATTTCGATATTGTTGTACCCGTAAATACGCAGAATCTCCTCTGTCACATCAGCTTCACGCTGCACATCGACACGGTATGGAGGTACTTTCAGATCAAGGGTATCTCCCTGTTCATTTGCGACTTCAATTTCCAGCGACTTGAGAATTTTCAGAATCAACTCCCGGTCGATCTGCTTACCTGCCAAAGTTTGAAACCTTTTAAGACTAAATTTCACATCAAAAGGCTGTGCTTTTTTGGGATATTCATCAATGATGTCGGAGGTAATTTCTCCGCCAGCAAGTTCTTTAATAAGTAATGCAGCACGCTTAAGTGCATAAATAGTTCCATTGGGATCGGTACCACGTTCGAAACGGAACGAAGAATCGGTATTTAAACCGTGGTATCGGGCAGACTTACGTACGCGTACAGGATTGAACCAGGCACTCTCCAAAAACACCCGGGTTGTTTTATCGGTTACACCCGAATCAATACCGCCAAAAATCCCGGCAAGCGTCATACCTTCTTCAGCATTACAAATCATTAAATCACGACTTGTAAGCGTGCGAACTTCCTCATCGAGGGTTTTGAATTTAGTTCCTTCGGGCAGGGTTTTCACAATCACGTGATCGCCTTTTATTTTATCTGCATCAAAAGCATGCAAAGGCTGGCCGGTTTCGTGCAATACAAAGTTGGTAATATCCACAACATTATTAATTGGACTGAGGCCAATGGCTTTTAGCCTGTTTTTCAGCCATTCCGGCGAATCTTTCACAGTGATACCCTCAACAGTTGTTGCCGAATAGCGGTAACAGCCTTCAGTATCTTCAATAGTGAGCTTTATGGGATTATCGGTCCGGTCTGATTTGAATGCATCGACTGCAGGTTTTTTGTATTGTGTTGGTTTTTCCAAATTCAGAAAAGCTGCCAAATCACGAGCTGTACCAATATGCGAAGCCCCATCAATTCGGTTTGGAGTGAGCCCGATTTCAAATACATAATCGCTTTCCACATTAAAATATTCGCTCGCGGGCATGCCTACCTTAGCATCGTCGGGCAGTACCATTATACCTTCATGTGAATCGCCCACGCCAATCTCGTCTTCGGCACAAATCATACCGTATGATTCTTCACCACGGATCTTTGATTTTTTGATTTTAAATTCCTCATCACCGTCATAAAGTGTCGAGCCCACAGTAGCTACAGGTACAGTTTGGCCCTCGGCAACGTTCGGCGCTCCGCATACAATTTGCTTTGTATCGCCATTGCCCAAATCTACAGTTGTTACGCTCAGGTGATCGGAATTCTCGTGGGGTTTGCAGGTCAGTACTTTTCCAATAACCACACCTTTAAGTCCTCCTTTTATCGACTCTACCTCTTCGAGGCCTTCAACCTCCAACCCTGTATCGGTTAAGATACGGGATACTTCTTCGGGCGATAAATCAAAATCAATATAATCTTTTAACCATTTATACGAGATCTTCATATTGCGGGTGTTTTCTGTGTGCAAAAAATCAGCTGACAAAGTTAGTATTTTTTCAGTGACGATAAATAATTACGTGTCAGGTTTTATGAAATACAAAATCTTATATGGTACAATTATTAATCATTCCAGATCGGTATTCTATCATTTATTAGCTCTGTTCAATCCAAATAATAATATTTTCCTTTATTTTGGAATAGAATTGGCAACTCACTAATGAAATCTAAAATGAAACGCTATGGAACTCAATATACCCGAAAGTCTGATTTACGAGATTAAGCAAACGGTAGCTTCAGAGCATACTGCCAAAGCTTATGGTAGTGGTCTGGCGGAAGTTTATGCCACGCCAGCCATGATTGCATTGATGGAAAATGCAGCTTACAAAAGCATCGAAGAGTTTTTGCCCGAAGGCTACTCATCTGTGGGCATGGAAATTAACATGCAGCACCTTAAAGCAACTCTTCCGGGCAAAGAGGTCAAAGCCATATCGAAAGTCACCGAGGTAGATGACCGCAAGGTAACCTTTGAAATTAAAGTTTTTGAGAACGAAGAACTGGCAGGTTCGGCAACACACCGTCGCTTTGTGATCAACAGCCAAAGGTTTATGGAGAAGCTAGACAGTTAATCCAGGGCTTTTTGCCAAAATTCAAGATTCAAGGTACTTTCTATTTTCCGTTCCTCACGATTGGGCAAGGCAGCATAAAAATCAATACCGGTTGCCTGCTCCACGCTGTCAATAGTAACAGCATAGCTGAACAAATCGGCTTCTCCCTTTTTATTGGGTAAAATAAAAGCAACACCCTCTTTTACAGAATCATTAAAAACCAATAAAACCTTAAAATAATGAGAAGGGATGCTAACTTTATTGGGGCCAATTACTGTTGAATTTCCCAGAAAAAGCGGCCCCGATACAATAAGCAAGCGATCAAATGCAGCAGCCCATTTTCTTGTGCGACCTTCAAGCTGCCTCCATATACCTCTGTTAAACGAAGCATACTGGGGAGACATATTGCTATAGTAAAAGCTTTCTGTCATGGCCTGCTCACTCCAGGTCATATCTGCTGCAGGAGCTAAATGTCCGCGGTCATAACCTGATTTATAATAATCCTCATCC
>NZ_DATFKB010000054.1:0-38721 GCF_035268865.1 Salinivirga sp.
TAATGACCATTAAAATCAAAATTATAAACATATGAACCGAGCCATGACAAAAATTTTGACACACACCCGTATGATTATAATAAAAACTGAAAACCTTGTGTGACGGAAATTTGATACATCATGGCGAGCTCCATATGACCACTAAAATCAAAATTCTAAACATATGAAAACGCTTTTAATCACCACATTGATATTTCTTTGCCATATCAACTTAAGCTCCCAGTCTATTTCTAAAGATGTAATCAGTACTTCAGGGGAAAATTTTGAAAACCAGAACCTGGGGGTAAAGTTATCATATACCCTTGGTGAAACAGTTACCGGCAGCTATTACGATGCACTGTCTGGATTGTACCTGGAGCAGGGATTTCAATCAGGTGCAATAGATAACGGAAACGCCATTGCAGGCCACAGTTTGTCTGATCAGTTGCACATTTATCCCAACCCCTTCAGCAACTTTTTAAACATAGAATTTACAAACAACAATTTTTCAGATTATCAAATCAAGCTATACAATAACCTCGGGCAAATGCAAAAATTATATCAGGTAAGGGGCAAAACAACCCTAAACATGCAAGAACTCGAACCCGGAATTTATTACCTTTTTATAACCGATAACAATAATATATTAAGTCAAACTAAAGTCATAAAACAATAAAATTAACAAATATGAAAAATTTAATGGCTATTATTTTGGCTGTGATTACTCTGAGCACTTATGCACAGCCAAACACATTCAATTACCAGGGCGTAATGAGAGACCAGGATGGGACACTCATGACCAATTCATCAGCCATGCTCGAGTTGTCTGTTTTAGACATGACCGAGATGCCTGTTTACACTGAAACGCATGATATTACCACCAATGATTTTGGTCAATTTTCGATACATGTAGGTGCCGGTGTTCCCGTATCTGGAGATTTTAATTCTATTAACTGGGGTAGCGGCGAATACATGCTTTCAACCTCAGTATCGCTTGATGGAGGAGCAAACTACACTGCACTCGGGGTATCACCAATTTTAGCAGTGCCTTATGCATTGCATGCTGCTAACAGCGCTATGCCCGAAGGCGTACAGGGACAAATTTTAACATTTAATGGTAACAACTGGGTTTCTACTGGTGCTTTGACACTGATGGAAAATAAACTGGCCATAGGGGCTGAACCCGGGATACCAAAACTGCTCATACAGGGTGATGCTTCATATGGAGAAACCGACCCTATTTTTGAAGTGAGAAATAGCCAGGGGATGCCCATATTCTCTGTATACGAAGATGGTGTAGAGATACATATTGACGAATCCTCAAAAAGTGCTAAAGGAGGTTTCGCTGTGGGTGGCCTTACAGGAGGAAAAGATAAAACAGTAACCAATTATTTTAAGGTTGCACCCGACAGTGTGCGCATATATGTAAAAGAAGAAGAAGATATAGGTAAAGCCCAGAAAGGTGGTTTTGCCGTAGGTGGACTCACGGGAGGTAAAAATATTCCTTACAATTTGTTTACAGTTTCGCCCGACAGCACCAGAATATATGTTCAGGAACAAACAGGCAAAGCTCAAAAAGGTGGCTTTGCAGTGGGTGGCCTTACAGGGGGTAAAAGAGGCTCTTATGATCTTTTCAGGCTAACCCCTGACAGTACCAGATTTTATGTTCCGAACTCCGGACCGGATTTTCCAAACCGCAGTGGCTTTGCTGTGGAGGAGCTAAGTACCGGAAAAGAGGGTCAGGGTACCCAATACCTAAACTTATCTTCCCAGGGTATACAAATGACGCATACCAGTCCTTATGAATTTTTGGCCCTTGGCGGTTTTAACGTGATCAGTGGTCAACCACCCGAATTACCTGATACAACAGGTATTAGAGTACTACCGGGAAGCAGCTTTATTGAACCCTACATGAACAAGAAACAAAATCTAAATGAGCAAAGACGCATCATCGAAAAACAAAAAGCAAGAATTGATGAACTGGAAAAACAGGTAAAAGCAATAAAAGAGATGTTGGAAAAACAGCAAGACTAAAAATTGATTACACCACAAAAAACAGGGGTTTCGAAATATTGAAACCCCTGTTTTTTTTGTTATTTATGATGCGAAAAACTAATTTTACAATGTATATATTTTACCATTGTAATAAACACGCCTTTTCCTTCCCTCTCTTAAAACAATAACATCAAAATATAAGTCGAAGCTAACCTCGGGCATGGTACTGATTACTTTTGAATTGCCATTCTCCACAAGCTCTACCTGTCTTTGGCGGTTATAAAAAACAAAATAATTATTGTAAAATTGATAAACTTCAGGAATATAGTCACATACATAAGTCTCAGTACCGTTGTGCATTGCATAAAGCTGATTACCATTTTCGTAAAGTAAGGCCTCCGGACTGTACTCTATTAGTCTGGGTTTTTGGTATGTAAGCAACTCTTTTCCGGTGCCATCCCAGTAGTTAAAATTACCGGATTGGTCTATCCAAACCTGCCAGTTGTAACGGGTTTTAAACCATGTTGGCGGAAAATATTCAAGTGTTTGAATATCTTCGCCCGAGATAAATTCCAGGGCTCCGGTATCGAAATTTTTCACCAATATCCCGTCTCCTCCTGCACTAAATAGTATGCGTTGCTGTGTGAATTTCTGCACATGCATGTCACCTTTCGAAAAAACGAATAGTTGATCGTCTCCGTCGAGCACTGCCAAACTCTCTCTGCCTATATCAAGTGCTTTTGTTTGCAGTGAATAGTGGTTTTGGGCAAAAAGGTAAACTTTGTGTTTGTAATAAATTTTCAGGGCATTATCAAAATCATCTTCAAAAAACAGTATTTCGCCTTTGGTTTTCATCATTCGCACATCGCGCGAAATTTGCTTTGTGATGCCGTCTTGCCAAACATAGAGGTAGTTTGAAATTTTCCATGCAATAAGGTCTTCAGAAGCAACAAAAGAATTTATGCTTTCGGCTACTTCGGTAAGTTTACCGTTATAGTAAACTTTCAGGTCATTCATGTAATCAATATAGGCCACAAAGTCACTCCCAATATGCTTTTGCAACACCTTATTATGCTCCACCTGGTTAAAGTTGCCTTTATCAAAAATAAAAAGCCGGTTTTGATCATCTTCAATTAAAGCCAGTCCTTCGGGTTTTGCAACCAGCGATAAAAAAATCAGCGAAAGAACTATTATATAACGCATAAGCAATTAAAATCTATTTTTTATAAAAGTCGATAAACTTCTCCACATTGGCAATATTTTGTTTCACCATTCTCTTCAAGTCCCGCTCATGAGGTCTGGCAGCTCCGCTCAATATCTCCTCTGCCCTTTTATAGTACTTAAGGCTTTTTTGGGCCAGCTCAAGTTTCTTATCCAGCTCAACGGAACCATCGTTGAGCGGCTTTGAATATGCATAGGCAGCCTGGTTTAGAAGTATTGCAGGTTTATAAACATTGTCATTAAAATAGCGATACATTCTTTCTGCCGAAGCCACTTTTTGTTGCACAGTGTCAAGCTGAATATACGCAGCAAGCGTGTCCCTATAGCTGTAGCATTTTTCTTTGCTCCGTGCAATTTTCAACACTTTGCTTGAATCTTGCAGAAACTCTTTGGGTTTAATGGGGCATGGCAATAGCTGCATTGCGGGATCTTCGGGCAAGTGCTCTGTGACAAAAAATGCCGGATCAGCCATAAAATATTTTTCCTGCATTGCAGGTACATATCGACCCCTCATGTTCAGGTGGCCGGCCCCCCAGGTAGCATCTATCAAATACCAGTCATTGTTTAATAATACAATATTCCATGCATGATCGGAAGTCTCCAGTTTTTTGCGGTTCTGGTATCCATATCCTTTACTGAATCCCGAAACAATGAGTGATTTTATACCAACATTTGATGCCAGTTCCTGAAACAAATTACTGTAACCCTCACATACTGCCCTGCCTTTTTGCACAACACCTATTGCTGTTGAATTAGGTATTTTACCTGATTTAAATGACTTTACATCATACTCTATATTATGTGCGATCCATACAAATATAGCCCGCAGTCTTTCTTCATCGGTGTTACTTTTGGCTGTAATTTCTTCAGCCATTTCAGCTAAATCAACGTTACTTTTAAACTCAAGGGCACGAACATAATTGTCTATTTGTTCATAATTTTGCCCCTGTACAAATGTTGCTGTAAGCAATATGAGGAGAATAGTTTTTAATTTTTTCATTGCGCTACGGTTATGATTAGTAGTAAAATAACGCTCTTTCGACAACTTTTGTTGCCAAATAATCTCTAACGTCAAACGACTAAACTACGAACCTCTATATTCTATTCATCTTCAAATGACAGGTCGATAAATTTAGAATGGAGCAACCTTGCTGCAGCCATATACGAAGGTTTAAAGCAAATGGCATCGTTAATAGAATATTTCTTATTGCCTTTGTCGTCAATATTCTCACCCAAATCATAAACAGTCATGTCAGAGGTCGTTCCCACAAATTTAATTTCAGGATCTTTTGGTGTTAGGTCATGATAGTCGACATCAAGCATACCAAAGTCGACAATTCCCTTGTAGGTAGTCTTATCCAGGTCAACTTCTTTAAAACCTGCAGTGTGGCCAATATTAGCTTCATTAATTATGCCATCGGGCACAATGCCTTTTTCTTCCAGCTCGATAAGGTTGGCATAAAAGTTAAATGTATCTGTAGATAGTTCAAGGAACTGATTATTATCATAAGGACTTGTACCAAAAAAAGCAGCTTCACCTATTCTGAAGTGGTTTATTTCGGGTGGTACATTTCCCTTTTCAAGTAAAGGCAATGTGATTGAACTACCACCGGAAACAAAATCCATCTTTTTATTGAATTTACATTCGATTAATCTTTTGTAGAGTGACAATTGCAGTAGTTTATCGTAGGTAGGCTCAACACCATACATACAACCAAGGTTTGAGCCCAGCCCGATAACCTCAATGTTAGACATTTCAAAAACCCGTTTATAAAAGTTCACAAGGTTGTCACGGTCAATACCTTCGCGCAACTCGCCCATTTCAACCATTAAAATAATTTTGTGGGTTTTCTTTTGTTTTTTTGCGGCCTCATTTAGAGCTACAATGGTATTGTATGATGAATTAAGCGAGATGTCGGCATATTTTACAACTTCGTCGGCATATACTCTGGCCGGAGGTTTAATATAAATGGTTTGAATCTCGGGGTAAACCGCCTTAAGATTTTTAAGACTGGTAAGACGTGAATCACCAACAGAATGCAGGTTTTTCACAATTTCCGGAGTCAGTAGTCTTCTCAAAAACTCACGATCGCCTGAAAAAACCTTCGTTACCAGGCTCCACTTCACATCGTACTGATCCAGATACCGGGTAATGGTTCGTATATTTTTCTTTATTTCGCTTATCTTAATATTCAGATGTGCCATATTTATAATTTTGTGTTTTTGCTATTTATAATGAAAGGCTGTTATTGCAAAAGTTATGCAACAACAGCCTTTTAATTTTTATTTCCGGACAGAATTATTTGTTATCGTACCGCATTTCAGCGTACTTGTTTTTAAAACCAAGTCGCTCGTAAAGTCTTTTCGCCGGATTATCATATTCAACATGCAGTTTCACGTCTCCTTTGGCCTGTTTGAAAGATTCTTTAACAATCTCACCACCAAAGCCTTTTCCTCTGTATTTGGCATCTACTGCAACATATACAAGAATATTTTCCGGAATATATCCTGACATGCCTGTTTCGTTCATAATGAGGCCGCCAACAAGTTTATCTTCATAAAATGCCGCTAATAAAAAGCCGCCTTCTGATTTGGCATCAGAAAATGCATAATCTATTGATTTGTTTATGTCTTCCTTAGGATCTCCAAATCGATCCAGGTGAGTAAACATAAAATCTAAAAACTCTTCTCTACTCGTCTTTTTAAATTCTTCCTCTTTTGTAATTTTTACAATGTCTAACATAAATTAATATGGTTTTAAATTTAGCGTGAGTATAATACTTTTTTTTAATATATCAAAATTATATTTCTGTATATGGCTATAGATAGTAAATAGCGTTTATTGTTTAAATAATAACAAATAGTTTAATTTGGGTATTATTACGTATTTATCAGCTTAAAAAAATGGTCTAATTTGCATGAAATATAATTGTCAAGTTAGCATCAGGGTATATAGAAAAAATAGTCCATAATAAATAATAAAGACCTGCATGTTTCAACAAATATTTTCATTAAAAAATTGTCTCATTTAATTCTCTATTGCGTATAAATCTTAAGCATGCCAGGAAAAACAAACAATATAGAAGAGTTTAAGAAGTTGGCAAATGCCTTTGAATGGGAAATAGATTTGCATAAAAACACAATATGGCTGGAAAAAAATTTCGGTATCCAAACCGGGATAGACTTGGCATCAGAAGTACCTATATCAGATTTCAGCAATTATTTACTACCTCGTTCGGCAAAAGAACTTTCGGACCAAATAATTGCTATTAAAGAAGGCCTAAGAAAGGACCTTAATATTAATTTATCACTAAAGGTTCAGCAAAACAAAATACAAAAAGTTCAATTCAATGGCAGGCCTAATGGTGAGGCAAAACTGATTCATGGAATTGGCATGGCAGGAACCATTGAAGAAAAATCTGCCCTGACTATTGATTTAAGCAATGTATTAAGGCATAGCGAAGAAGGTATAATCATACTTGATGAAAATGATAAAATAATTGAAATTAACCAGGCTGCACTGGGTTTTGCAAGCATTAATACCGAAGAGTTCAAAAATCAAAATATTGGCTGGTATTATAAAGCACTCAATCCTGAGGGAAAGCAAACAGGAAAAACATTAAATTTTAAGCAAAAAAATGAAGGTGACAGCCTAGTTTTACAGCTCAAAGCTGCTAATGAGCGTAAAAAATACCTGAAAATAAAAGAAAAAAATCTTAAAGAAGGTAATGAGAATTATAAAGTCCTTTATATTTCTGATATAACCGCCCAGAAAAAAGCTGAAGCCCGTTCTTTTCTCCACTCTGTAATACTTGAAAAAGCTCCTGTTGCCATAATATTCACAAATCCGGAAGGAGAAATACAATTTGTAAACAAAGCATTTAGCAAAATAACAGGATACAAATTGGCTGAAGTAAAGGGACAAAACCCGAATATTTTGCAATCGGGAACGCATAATAATGCATTTTACGATAAATTGTGGACTACTATAAAATCTGGCAGGGCATGGCAGGGAAAAATGCTCAATAAAAAAAAGAATGGAGATTTATATTGGGAAAGAGCTATAATTACACCGCACATCAGCGAAGAAGGAGACCTCGAAGGCTTTATAAAAGTTGCTGAGGATATTACGACCCAGATTGAAACAAAACAAAAGTTAAAAGAGAGTGAAACCAGGTACCGGGATGTATTTGAAACTGCCGGTGTGGGCATTATTTATATTAATAAAGAAGGCAGGGTTTTAGATGCCAATCAAAAATTTAATGAACTGCTTAATACCAATGAAGAATCGCTGATAAATAAAAGTGCACTAGAACTAATAAACAATAAATTACCCAGGCCACTGGCTAAAGAATTACTCTCTGAGTTATTTCATGTGTTAAAAGGCAACCGCATCAGACCAAGAGCTATTCAGGTTTATGATAAATTCTATGAAATACAGTCCGACTATAATCCAACGCTAGAGAGTAATATCGGCATAATACGCGACATTACAGATAAAAAAATTGCAGAACAGAAGCTTAAAAAAAGCGAAGCCAAATACAGGTACCTGGTAGAGAATATGAATGATGGTTTGGCCATAACCAATAAAAACAGTGAAATAACATTCATGAATCCCGCTGCTGAGCAAATCTTCGAGGTACAACCTCATCAGGTTGGTTCGAAAACGTTGAAAGATGTCGCCACGCCAACTTCACAAGAAATAATATCGCACGAAGAAGAACAGCGAAGAATGGGCAACTCGAGCACCTATTACATTGAAGTAATAACAAGAAAAAACAGTAAAAAGAATCTGGAAATCAATGCCTCGCCAATCTATGATACTGAAAAAAACTTTAATGGTTCTTTTGCAATAATAAGAGATATCACCGAGAAGCTTAAAGCTGAAATGGAGATTAAATCAGCCAACAGTCAGTTGAAAAACATCAATAAAAAACTCCAGGAGCATGCAACTGAGCTCGAAATGGCAAAAGATAAGGCCGAAGAAAGTGAAAAACTAAAGGGTGCTTTTCTGGCCAATATAAGTCATGAAATACGCACACCTATGAACGGAATTGTAGGTTTTGCCCAATTGGCTATGAATTCAAGCCTTAGTAATGAAAAACGCAACAGCTATTTACAAATCGTCTCAGACAGCACCATGCAACTTGAATCGGTTGTAATGGATATTATTGATTTATCTAAGATTGAAAGCGGGGAATCAAAGTTCAGTAAGAAAACAACTGATCTGAAAGAAATTATTGACAGCATATATGATTTTTACATTGCTGAAGCACGCGACAAAGGTCTTGAGTTCAATTTGCAATATGAAGGCGATATACCCAAAATTAAAACTGATCCGATCAGGTACAAACAAGTAGTAAAAAAGCTAGTACACAATGCCCTGAAATTCACACCCGAAGGCTTGGTATCTGTTTCTGCCAAACTGGAAAAAACCAGCATTACAATTATTGTAAAAGATACAGGAATTGGCATCCCGAAAGAATACTACGACATTATTTTCGAGCCTTTCAGGCAGGTTGAGCAAGCCATGAAACGGCGTTTTGGCGGAACCGGACTGGGCTTAACCATTGCCCGGGAAATTGCCAAAAATCTAAGCGGTGATATATCTCTTCAGTCGGCCCCCGGTCAAGGCAGCACCTTTATTTTTCGCCATCCCCTGAGCTAACTTTTACAGCTCTAATAACTGCTCATTGGCATCGCCACCACTAAGCAACATAACAGGATTTTCAATCAGGTCTTTTATCATTTTCAGAAAGCCTACAGAGCTTTTTCCATCGATGATTCGATGATCGTATGACAATGCAATGTACATCATGGGTCGCACTACCACCTGTCCGTTTATGGCAACAGGTCTTTCCTGAATATTGTGCATGCCCAATATACCTGCCTGTGGCGGATTAATGATAGGTGTAGACAACATCGACCCAAAAATGCCTCCGTTGGTTATAGAAAAAGTTCCACCCTGGAGCTCTTCAATGCTTATTTTGCCATTTCTTGCCTTTGTGGCCGTTTCTGCAATATCCGATTCAAGTTGTGCCAGTGACTTATCGCCTGTATCGCGTATTACTGGGACCATTAAACCTTTGGGTGTTTGCACAGCAATACCAATATCGGCATAATTGAAATATACAAGCTCATTATCATCGATCATGGCATTTACCTCAGGAAATGATTTCATCGCTACGGCAGCTGCCTTTGTGAAAAATGACATAAATCCTAACTTGATGCCATGTTTCTCAGTGAATTTTTTCTGGTATTTTTTTCGCATATCCATTACAGCCGACATGTCAACTTCATTGAATGTGGTCAGCATGGCTGTTTCATTCTTAACTTTTACCAGTCGCTCACTAATTTTTTTGCGAAGCGATGACATTTTTTTCCGTTCTGTTGAACGCTCACCGGCGGGTTGAGATTCTTTTGTATCTGGAGATTTGAGTCCTTCAATACCTCGTTCGGTTGTTTTTTTATCTAAACGCGCAAGTCCCTTCAATACGTCATCAACCGATACTTCATGTGCCTGCATAATTTTATCGGCAACAGGTGTTGTTTTTACTTGACTGTGTTCTTCATCAACAGTTTTCACCTTGTCTTTTGAAGGTGCCGGAGTTTTATCATCAGATTTTTTTTCCTTATTTTTCTCCTTCTCCGATTCAGATTGATCATCCTGCACATCGGTTTTGTCACCAGTAGAAGCATCAGCCTTACTATCAGTGGCCTGATCAGCTTTACTGGTATCGATAGTACATGCCACACTTCCAACTTTAATACTTTCACCCTCAGGCGCTTTTATGGCAATCTCGCCGCCTTCTTCAGCGGTTAGCATTAATGTGGCTTTATCCGACTCAATTTCGGCAATTTCCTGATCTTTTTCGACAATGGCACCATCTTCAACAAGCCATGAAGCTATTTCGACTTCAGTTATAGATTCTCCTGGTGTTGGGATCTTTATATCAATAATCATAATACGTTGTGTTTTCGTAATTCAAGAATATAGTCACGCTGTTTTTTAATTTCTTCTCGTGCTTTACCTGTCACACATTGCAATCCGCAATATTTATTATTCAACTCACAAGTGCAGGGTTTAAAAACTTTATTGATAATCTCTTCCTGTTCTGTTTTATGTATTGCGGCAAGACCTGTGGCCGGACTACCACTTCTGAGTCGGGCTACTACCTGAAGCGGGATATCGGCTATTTGATCGCGCACATACTTCCAGGCCCCCATATTCTCAGGCTCCTCCTGCACCCATAGCCATAACAGGGTATTTGGGTACTTTTCGATTATTTTTTGAACCTCCTCTTCCGGGAAAGGGTGCAGCTGCTCAATTCGTACCAGTGCGATATCGTCCACATCCAGCTCTTTTTTGCGAGCAAGTAAATCGTAGTAAATTTTTCCACTACAAAATACTACACGCGATACCTTTTGGGGATCGTTATGGTCATCATCAATTACCTCCTGGAAACTCCCGTTTGTCATTTCGTCAACAGATGACACACACTCTGAATGTCGCAGTAGGCTTTTTGGAGTGAATACCACAAGTGGCAAACGGAATTTTCGGTGCATTTGTCTTCTTAACAGGTGGAAATAGTTTGCCGGGGTTGTAGGATTCACAATTTGCATATTATTCGATGCGGCCATACTTAAAAAGCGCTCCAAACGTGCGCTGGAGTGTTCGGGCCCCTGCCCTTCGTAACCATGAGGCAACAATAGCGTTAACCCATTTTTGAGCCCCCACTTCTCCTCACCTGAACTGATAAATTGGTCAATAATGACCTGGGCAGCATTGGAGAAATCGCCAAATTGAGCTTCCCAAATGGTAAGTGTATCCGGCGAAGCCAAAGCGTATCCATATTCAAAGCCCATAACCCCGTATTCAGAAAGCAAACTATTGTAAATCTGAAAATCTTCAGGATTAGAAGTCATTTTACGATGCGGTGTGTAATGCTTTTCGCCATTGACATCCATAAAAACAGCATGTCTGTGCGCAAAAGTTCCCCGTACACTATCCTGCCCGCTAATGCGCACTCTATAATTCTCTTTAAGAAGTGTAGCATAAGCCATCAACTCGCCCATTGCCCAATCCAACCTGTCGTTTTTGATCATCTCCTTGCGGTCGTTGACAATTTTAATGGCTTTCTTAAAAAATTTAAGCTTCTGTGGCAAACTGGTGAGTTTTTCACCCAGCTGAAGGAATTGTTTTTTATCAAATGATGTATCTATTTGATTTTTAATGGACTTCTCATCCGGGTAAGGATATCCTTTCCAGTCTTCTTCCAAAAAAAGTTTAATGTCCAATGATTCTTTCTTCCTTGCTTCCTCAAATGCATTGTCAAGCTTTTTATTGAAATCGTTTTTAATCTGTGTCAACTCATTCTTGGCAGCTATCTTCTCTTCAACCAATTGTTGCTCGTATATTTGTCTGATATCGGGATGTTTTGCTATGATGTTGTATAGTTTAGGCTGTGTAAACCTTGGTTCATCGCCCTCATTGTGCCCGTATTTCCGATACGAAAGAATATCGATAAAAATGTCGGCATGCCATTTCTGGCGGAATTCCATTGCCAGATTAATGGTATTAACCAACGCCTCAACATCATCTCCATTCACATGAAATACAGGGCTTCTTGTAACCTTAGCCACATCGGTTGAGTAAGTGCTTGAACGCCCATCAAGGTAATTGGTAGTAAAGCCTACCTGATTATTTATTACGAGATGAATGGTTCCCCCGGTTTTATAACCAGCCAGCTGCGACATCTGAATAATTTCGTAAACCACACCCTGTGCAGCAATGGCGGCATCACCATGAATCAGAATTGGAGCCACCTCATTATAATTTCCATTATATTTTTGGTCTATTTTAGATCGTGCAATACCCTCTACTACACCACCAACAGCTTCAAGATGCGATGGGTTTGGTGCCAGATTCAGCCTTACATCTTTTCCCTGATCGGTCGTTACTGTATTTCCATAACCAAGATGATATTTAACATCGCCAAGGCTTATCCCTTTTTCGTATGATTTACCTAAAAACTCCCGAAAAATATTGGAATATGGTTTTTTCAGAATATTGGAGAGCACATTCAGGCGGCCACGGTGCGACATTCCAATTATAAACTCCTTTATACCTTTTTCGGCACCATTTTCAATAATTGAATCCAATGCGGGAATAAGCGCCTCTGCTCCTTCCAGCGAAAAACTCTTTTGACCAATAAACTTTTTATGTAGGTATTTTTCAAAACCCACGGCCTGTACCAGATGCTTATAAATATGCTTTTTCCTATCAGAACTGAATTTAGGCTGGTTCCTGGTACTTTCCATTCTTTTCTCAAGCCAGTCTACAACCTCCGGATGCCTTATGTATTTATACTCAACTCCAACATTATCGCGATAAGTTTCGTTTAGATGCGCTATAATATCTTCGAGTTTCGAAGGGCCAATACCAATTAAAGTACCGGATTGGAAAACAGTGGTAAGGTCGGATTGCTCCAAACCAAAGTTCTCCAGGTCTAAAGTCGGACGATACTGTCGTCTTTGCCTTACGGGATTAGTTTTTGTAAACAAATGTCCCCTTTGCCGATAGGCATGTATAAGGTTTATGACATTAAATTCTTTATTGGTTATTTCAGTTTCGCCGTATTGCTTGCGTGAAAAATCAAAACCTTCAAAAAAATGCCGCCAGGTTGATTCTACAGCATTGGGGTCTTCAGTATATTGCTGGTATAATTCTTCAATTGCATTTAAATCTGCATTACCCAGAAATGAGAGCTTATCCATATGTAGTATGAAATTTAACTTTTTTCTAGTAACAAATGAGCGTTTCCAATGTTTGTTTCCGAAGACAAAAAGAAAAGCTGCCCCATATGAGACAGCTTTCCATAAAATAGAAAAATTTTTTTATCGGCTGTAGTCCTGCAACATACTCATTAATTTTTTACGGGCAATAAAAATTCTACTTTTCACTGACCCGATAGGCAATCCGAGCTCCTCGGCAATTTCCTTATATTTGAAACCTTCAGTATGCATCGTAAATGGTTTACGATATTCTATCTCCAGGTTATTTATGGCCTTACGAATTTCCTGTACAGAAAAACTGGCATCGGGAGAAATAAATCCTGAATCTTGAGGTACATTGAGAAAATGCAGCTCTTTAGTTGTATCCAGAATTGTTTGTGAGCGTGTTGCCCTACGGTAATTATTTATAAAAGTATTTTTCATAATGGTAAAAGTCCAGGATTTAAGATTTGTTTTATCCTGAAACTTATCCTTATTACTTAAAGCTTTAAGCATAGTTTCTTGCAGTAGATCTTCTGCTTCCTCGGCATTTGTGGTTAACCTGTAGGCAAATCTGTGTAGATTGTCTCTTAAGTTGGTTAATTGATTGTTGAATTCAATTGCAGTCATAGGTGTCGAGTTTTTATGATTAATTTGTTTAACAAATATAAACCATAATTGAACAAAAACCAAATATAATTATGTTAAAAAAGTCTTAATATTTAGAATAATTCTAAATTAGAATACCTTATTTTATTATTATTCAATTCTTTAAATATTTTTTATATGTTTCTTAGATTAAAATTTAAAGATGTATTTATCTTAAAATATTTTTTTACGTTAAACAAAATTGTGCAAAGTGCCTACCTATATTGCTTTCCCGTTACAATAGGCCCTTTTTATTATAACTATTTGAAATAGAATCTGCGATATAATTCACTGATATACAATTTACAAAAAAATACGAATAATTATTAAGAAGTATAAAATTTGTTAAATTTTTTCTTCTAATTACATTTACTGTTTAATTATATAAACATGAAAAAATTTCTTGAGCTTGTTGCAGAAGACCTGCTAGAACGTAAAAATCATTCGCTACATGAATTGCTAATCATTGTGCCAGGGAAAAGATCAAGAACATTTCTAAAGCATATCTTATCACAACTGATAGAAAAGCCCCGGTTTGCACCTTCAATATTTACAATAAATGAATTTGTTGAAAATGAGAGTAAGTTAAAACTCATAGAAACTATTCCTGCAATATCATTATTGTATCAAACCTATAGCAACATTATTACCAAAGAAGAAACAATAGATAGCTTTTGGTACTTTGGAGAAATGCTTTTAGCCGACTTCGATGATATTGACAAATATCTTGTTGATGCAGGCCATTTATTTAAATATGTACATGACCTTAAAGAGATTGAACAACTATTTGATGATTTAGAAGGCGACCAGGTTGAACTAATCAAACAATTTTGGCAAAACATATATAGGGGTACAGGAGCTAAAAACCAGGAAAAAGTGCGGGGACAATTTCTTGAGTTCTGGAAGCATTTATATAAAATATATGAAGCATACAAAAAAGAGCTTTCCAGTGCCGCGGTGGGTTATGAGGGCATGCTTTACAGAGAAACTGCTATAAAGGCTGATAAAAACCAAATAAACTTTGATGAGAAGACACCAGTATTTATAGGATTTAATGCCCTAAGTGGCGCCGAAAAACAAATATTTAATGCTGCTAAAGAGACAGGTGGGTTATTTTACTGGGACTATGACCAGTGGTATTTAGACAAAAAACATCACGAGGCAGGATATTTCATGCGACAAAACCTAAGCCTGTATCCGTCAGCTCTTGGCAAGAAGCATAAATTCGATAATCTCAGGAATAAACAGAAAATTGAGTGTATTGGTGTTCCCGGAGAACTTGAAATGGCTCAGAAAACTGCCGAAATAATAACCTCTAAAGCCAAAAGCCAGGATGAAGATCCGCTGAAAAACGGCATAATACTGGGTAATGAAAGCCTTTTAACTCCATTACTACAGACGCTTCCTGAAGACACAGGGAAAATTAATGTAACCATGGGGTTGCCATTGCAAAATACCAGTTTGCTAGGCCTGGTAAAAATCCTGATGCAGGTTAAACAACAAAAAATAGAAAATAAAGGGAATACGCTCTACAAAAGCGCCTGGGTAATTGAAATTCTGCAACAGGATATCATCAATACACCATATTTAAAAGAAATCCGGGACACTTTAGTTAATGAGAAACGTATGTTTTGCGAAGTAGCCACGCTACAGGCCGATCCAATCGGGTCAATTGTCTTCCCCGATAGAGACATTAACCTCATTGAGTATTTAAAAAGTATTTTAAAGGCCATTGTGGAATACAATGATGAAGAAAAAAACGAAAAGGACTATTTTAATACAGGGGCAGCAATAAAAATATATAGCGCCCTCAATCAGCTCACCCAGCAAATTGAAAACTACAAATTAGACCTGCCCGAAAAGCTCATGGTACGGCTTATTGACAGAATTCTAAGCAGCATCAATCTCACACTTGAAGGCGAACCTTTAAAAGGAATTCAAATCATGGGGCTTATTGAAGCCAGAACACTTGATTTCGAAAACCTGATTATTAATGCGGTAAATGAAGGTTTCCTGCCCTCCTCATCGGTTGCGCCCAGCTTCATTCCTTACAATTTACGCAAAGCCTATGGACTGCTCACCTTTGAAAACCAGGATGCTATTTTCGCATATTACTTTTACAGAGCCATCCAAAGAGCTCAAAACCTTACACTAATATACAATTCAAACGAAGCTGATAATGACTATGGTGAGAAATCAAGATTTTTGCAGCAAATAGCATTCGAATTTCCGAATACAATTACAGAAAACAAATACCAGCACGTCGTTACACCAATTAATGAAAACCCAATTGTAATAGAAAAAGATCAAAGCGTTCAGCCATTATTAAATCAATACCTGAACGGAAAGCGAAAAATATACCCGATTCAGCTCAATACTTATCTTAATTGTCCGCTAAAGTTTTACCTGCAGTATATCGCAAAAATTAAAGAACCGGAGCAATTAGATTCTGGTATTGACCAGCGAATCTTTGGACAAATTTTTCACGATACAATGGAATTGCTCTACAAGCCCCTTTCAGGGACAAAAAAGCCCATATCGAAAGACATGCTATTACCATTGCTCAATGATGAGACAATTCTCAAACATATTAACCATATCATGGGGCTGCAGTTTGGCAACATTGAATTGCAAAAAAATTCAAATGGTATGATTTCGCTTATTGAACAGGTTGCCCTCAAGTATATAAAAAGGGTGATTGAAAACGATATTAAAAACGAAGGATTTAGTTTATATGGTCTTGAAGAGGAATATGAGATAAAGCACCAGATAAACCAGGACCAAACAATAACAATTGCCGGTAAAATTGATCGCTTACAGGCTTCAGGAGACCAAATATTTGTAATTGATTATAAAACCGGTAAAGTTCCAACACAAAAACCGCGATTTGAGGATCTTTTTGCGCATGACTTACCTAAAAGGCCTGAAGCAGCTTTCCAGGCCTACCTCTATACTACCATAATAGAAAACTATACATTTGCACAAAACAAAGAGCTTATTCCTTCTCTACTCTATATTCAGGAAAACAGGCCAATTCATCCAATTATTTTTTCAGGCCGCAAAAAAGAGACGTACGCCGATTTAAAAAATGACTTTAAAGCCCAGTTAAGCAATATTTTAACGGAACTTTTCGATAATACCATATCGTTCAAACAAACCGAAGATAGCGATATGTGTATTAACTGTTATTTCAAATCAATTTGTCACAGGTAATTACCAATTTAAAGGGGCGCAGAGCCTACAACCGAAAAAATCAGTCTACATCTTTGAAATTAGGTCATTAATTAAGATGCCCAATAAAAAAACTGCACCCAGTGCAGCTATTGGTAATACGCGAATGGCCATTCCTCCGGCCATGATAAGGATTGCCAGAATAATTAAAACAGCATTTTTGTTTTTCTTGCTCAGTTTTGCCATTATAAGTTGGTTTTAGCATTAAACACAAATGTATAAAGTTTGGTTTAGCATAAAACAAAGCAACATAAAAAGAACGCCTAGTATATGCTACTGCAAACCCGAAACTTTATTTATATTTGCCATTTAAACCAAAAAAGTTAGCCTTGAAAGATCAGAATAAACCCTTAATTTTTGTCTCAAACGATGATGGCTACTATGCCAGAGGCATGCAAACATTAATCGAAGTTGTTTCGAAATATGGTGAAGTAATTGCAGTAGCCCCGGAGAGTGCGCGATCTGGCATGTCGCATGCTATTACAATAAAAGAGCCATTGAGACTTAAAAAAGTACGCGAAGGAGAAGGAGTAACGCTCTACAAATGCAATGGCACACCTGTCGATTGCGTTAAACTGGGTTTAAATCAGGTTGTTCCCCGTAAACCCGATATCATGGTAAGTGGCATTAACCACGGATCGAATGCCTCCATTTCTGTCATATATTCGGGGACAATGGGTGCAGCAGTTGAGGCGTGTTTAAATGGTGTTACTTCAATTGGGTTCTCATTACTCGACCATTCTGCAGAAGCCGACTTTGAAGCTGCCGCCTATTATGCCGACCGTGTTTTCAGGTATGTACTTGAGCATGATTTACCAGCATACACCACCCTAAACGTGAACGTACCAAAAGCAAAATCTGATGAAATTAAAGGTCTGAGAGTGTGCAGGCAAACGCATGGTACATGGAAGGAGAACTTTGAAAAACGTACAGACCCCCACAATAAAGATTATTACTGGCTCACCGGCTCATTCAATAATTTTGAGCCTGAAGCCAAAGATACTGATGAGTGGGCTTTGGCCAATAATTACGTAGCTGTGGTGCCCATAAAAGCAGATTTTACAGCCTATCATGCCCTTGAACACGTTACTAAACTAAATTTCGATCATGATCAGGAAAACTAAAAAATACGATAATATTTGGCTTGGCCTTGGTAGTGCTGTAGTGCTTACCATATTATCTTTTTTCGGTTTTTATTTAATCAATCAGGCCGAATTCGGATCATTAACCAGGTTTTTAACAGCTCTGCAGCTAACAGAAATGTTTTCATCAGTCGTTAGTTTAAGTGCATTGCCAAATCTATTACTGTTTTTTATTTTTATATGGACAAAGCGCAATCGCTCTGCTAAAGGCGTACTTACAGCTGTGATGCTGATTACAATAATGGTGGCATATTTAAGACTCGGATAAAAACAACCCCAAACCGGCAGAATATGAAACGAACATGAATTTTTTAAATCAAAAAATACACACACGATTATGATTAAAATAAATTCATGTGAGTTCCTGAATGTGAAGGAATTTTTAGTTTCTTCATTTTCTAAAAACTAAAAATTTTAAACAGATGAAATACTACATAATAGCAGGCGAAGCATCTGGAGACTTACACGGAGCAAATCTTATAAAAGGTATTCGTGCAAATGATCCGGAAGCTCAGGTAAGGGCCTGGGGTGGCGATAAAATGCAGGAAAATGGCGCCGACCTGGTGAAGCATTACAAAGAAACCGCCGTAATGGGCTATATGAGTGTGATCAAAAGTCTTGGGAAAATCCGTAAGAATTTAAAACTTTGTAAACAAGATATTACTGATTATAACCCCGATGTTGTAATATTCATTGACTACCCCGGATTTAACTTACGCATAGCCAAATACGCCAAGAAAAACGGATACAGAACTTTTTACTATATCGCTCCAAAAATCTGGGCATGGAAAACTTATCGCATTAAAGCCATTAAAAAATATGTGGACCGGTTATACAGCATTCTGCCTTTTGAAGTCGATTTCTACAAATCGTACAATTACCCGATTGAATATGTGGGCAATCCATTACTAGATGCCATTGATGCGCAACTTAACCGTGGTGAGTTACTGGACGATTTTCTGAAAAGACACGATTTACCCCACAAACCAATCATTGGTTTGTTACCCGGAAGCAGAAGGCAGGAGATCAAAGGATTACTTCCAATGATGCTGCGTTTAAAGCCACACTTCCCTGAATATCAATTTTTAATTTCAGCAGCTCCGGGCATCAGCGAAGATTACTATGAGCAATTCATGGATGATGACAAAAACAACAACCTCATACACAACGACACTTATCAAATGGTGAAACATGCCGATGCATGCATTGTGGCATCAGGAACGGCAGCCCTGGAAACAGCCCTGATCGGGACTCCGCAGGTTGCAGTTTACAAGGTTGGAGGTGGCATTCTTGCTCATGCAGTGGGTAGATTAGTGATCAAAGTAAAATGGGCTACACTGGTAAACCTCATCATGCAAAAAGAGATTATTAAAGAGTTGCTTCAAAAAGATTTTACATTTTCGAAGCTCAAAAAAGAGTTAAAGGCCATATTACCCAATGGTGAGAAGCGAGCCAATTTATTAAATCAATACCAGGAATTATATACAAAAATGGGGAATACCGGCGCATCAGCAAGAGCTGCAGAGTCAATGGTTAAACGCTTAAAAGAAGATCTGAAATGATCAGAAAACTTATATTTTTCGTACTTATTTTAACTATTTTTCAAAATTTACAGAGCCAGGACATACGAATAGGGCTTTACCATAAATTTGATGTAAAGACACTGGTATTTAAACCTTTAAAAGGTGCTTATTACCTGGAAAACGATAATGGATTTAAAGAAAAAATCAGAGGAAACGACGTCATTTACATCACCCTGGTTGGAGATCAAATTAGTGTATGGGGCATTGAAAAGCATATGGGTTTATCGCAGAAAATAGGCATCAGCCCCAAACGCGAAAACAGCATGTTTAGTCTGGAACCGGCCTTCCCTGCCCTTAAAAAGCGGCGTTACGAGGGTAACCTAGAAATTGCCATTCATCCTGAAGATAAGCTTACAATTATCAACCAGGTTGCTTTTGAAAAATATGTGGCCTCGGTTGTAGAAGCAGAAAGCGGTACAAGAGCCAAACATGAGTACTATAAATCGCAGGCCATCATTAGTCGCACTTATGCCCTGAATCATATTGACAGACACGAAAACGAAAATTTCAACCTATGTGACGATGTGCATTGCCAGGTATATAAAGGTATACAAACCCGAAATAAAACCATTCACAGTGCAGTATCAACTACAAAAGGATTAGTCATTACAGATGAAAACAGGCAACTCATTACAGCCGCGTTTCATTCAAACAGTGGTGGTTTTACAATTAATTCTGAAGATGTATGGAGTGCTGCGATGCCTTACCTCAGGGGTAAAAAAGATCCCTTTTGGGCCGATCAGCATAACTCACACTGGACCGATACTATTCCGCTATCTGACTGGGTAGATTTCATGGAACACATTGGCATTCAACTACCTGAAAAATATGATCCAGATATAATTTTCAGTTTTAACCAATCAGTTCGTGTACGAAACATGACAGTAGCAGGGCAACTTGTACCCTTAAAACACGTGCGAAATAAGTTTAAACTCAGGTCTACATTCTTTTCCATTTACCCGGAAAACGATAAACTCATCGTAAAAGGACGGGGATATGGGCACGGCGTTGGTCTCTCGCAAGAGGGAGCTATGCAAATGGCACGCATGGGAAAATCATACGAAGAGATCATAGACTTTTATTACCATAATGTAGAATTAATGAACATTGATTCTACAACATACCTCACACGGCTACTTAGTCAGTAAAACAACGAGCGTAATCACAACAGACCAAAGAAAGTTATATCCGGTCGACTATACATAGACCTAAAAACTATTCCTGATACAGCTGACAATATGCCCATTGTTCAGAATATAGTGGTTGAGCATATATTTTTTGCAAAGCATGTTATTTTGACTTACTTTAGCCTCAAAAACAGGGATATGCGACTCATTTTTATTTTGGCTGCCATAGTTTTATTTTCAGCATGCCGACCATCAGAACAGGATACAAAACAAAACGCCCAGGAAAAAACCGATAATTTGTATAAAAAGTACCATGTGAAAAAAATGATGCAGTATGCACATGATTTGGCTTTTTATGAACCTGATGATAAAGGCAGACTCATACAGTCTTATTTTTTCAATAAAAACGGTGAAATTATTAAAGTAATCAGGTACGATAAGAGTGGCAACATTTGCTACACAGAAGAAATTGACCCTGAAAAAGACGCCGGAACAAACAAACTTATTATAAAAAAGCACAAAAGTGATTCGCTCACCGTTAAAAATTACGGACCACAGGGAAAATTACGGAATAAAGTTGCCCACACCTACAATGAGAAGGGTCAGAAAAAATCAATGATCCGAAAAAACGACAATGGTGAAATAGTTGAAAAAATTACTTACGATTATTTCCCCAATGGACTATTGAAACAAGATGTTTACTGGAACATGGAAATTAAAAAACCAGAACAGATAATAAACTACGAATACGAATATTACTAGTGTCATGTCAAGTTTAATGTTTCGGATAAGTAGAAGAGATTTTCGTTTGTAGCAAGGCAAAAAATGTGCGCATAGCGGCGTTCTGTAAACATTTTTTAACGCCGATAAAAATGAAAAGATCAATACCTGGCCCGTCAGATTATGCTTGACATGAGACTAAATTAACTGAATAGCAGCCTATTGTGATTTTTCTCTAACATTTTTACTGCACCCCTGTAAAATATATAGGCACTAACAGCCATTAATGTATGGCTGATATCGAAATGATTGAACCATTTGCTGATTCCAACTTCATTCATATAAAACAGGGCAGCCACTGCAGCTACTGCAACCCCGTAAAGAAACAGCTTACTACCTTCGTCTTTGGTTCTGATGTAGGCATAACCTTGCAAGCTAAGCACTACGAACATTAATCCATAACCCGAGTGAATCTCCACATAACGAAAATTGAGGGTAGCCAGGGTAATGGCCATAAAAAGGAACAGCTCAACAAGGTTAACAACTTTAAATGCAGTACCAACACCCCGTTTCACAACTGGCCTGACCTGTTCGATTGCTGCACGTTCAACAAACATAATGGATAACATACTTACAATCCACCCGGGCAGCTTCCATGCGTAAGCTGGTTCATGTGACTCCAGGAATGCAATTTGTTCTATAATGTTATTTACCCAGTCGGGGTTCTCCCAACTAGCCGTAAAGTACCACAAAAAAGCGTGGCCTATCAACCCTCCAATTGTTGTTGCAATTGCCATGAGCATAAAATACCATAAAAGATAGGTTTTTAATTTGCTACGGTAGGGTAACTGCAATAATTTAATAAAAGCATATAAACAAACACCGGCTACCAATAGGTCTGTGGCTACAGTAACAGGTTCATTAATTTGTAAACCCAAAATTTCAATTGCTGGTTGATTTAACGCCATAGTACTATTTTATTGCATATTAAAACTTTTAAGGGACAATTCAAAACATACATACTAAAAGCCCCCCTGCTTATAGTATAATTAATGTTTAATAAGCCCTTTTTGTTTAAACAACTAAAAAATTATCTTTGCTAATGCAATTACCAGCAATAAATTCTTTGCCCTAATATGTATTTAGCCACCCTTGTAAACCTCATTATTGGTATAGCCGTTTTTGTTGTCTCAATAACAGCCATGATAATTTCTGCATATGAAAAAGAAACAAGAGCGTCTATCTGGAGTTTGATATTTGCACTCAGCCTGCCCGTGCCTTTTTTGTTGCCGGCATTTATTCCTGCTGTGGCCGGTTCAGTTTATCCTGTTTCCATCATAATAATAACTTCATTAGTACTACTGGCATTTCTTTGTAATCCTAAACAAAAGAAATTTGCTCCTGTAAAGCCAACGGTGCAGCACGACGAAAGAGAAACCATGTTCTCAAGACGGGAACTGGAGCCTGGAAGTAAAAGGTATCAGGATTATTATACAACCCACCCGGAACATCATGATCCCGATAAAAAATGGAGACAAAAACCGGGCTTATTGGACCCTGATTCCTTGTTTTACCACCCTGTTAGTTTTGCAGCAGCAGAAGCTTCTTTTGAAACCATAGGCCAACTGGGACCTTTTATTGATGGACCTGTCAAAAAGGGCCAACAAAAATTATCAGCTAAAGATTTAACTCACTTTATTAAGAAGTGGATGCTCAAACAAGGAATGGCGGATATAGGAGTCACTGAAATGCAGCCTTATCATTATTATCATACAAAAGGTCGCGGCAGTGCCTACAATCAGGCCATAACACCTCAACACAAATATGGAATAGCCCTCACAGTGGAAATGGATGAATCCATGATTAATGCAGCACCTAAAGGTTCTGCGGTGATGGAATCGGCCGAAAAGTACCTCAAATCAGGAGTTCCGGCTGTGCAGCTTGCTACATTCCTGCGCGAGATGGGTTATGATGCTAAAGCCCACATCGACGGTAATTATGAGTTAATATGCCCGCTCGTTGCCCGCGATGCAGCATTGGGAGAAATAGGTCGAATGGGTTTATTAATGACTCCCGGGCAAGGCCCCAGGGTACGTATTGCCGTGGTTACCACTAATGCGCCTCTCGTATTGAGTAAGCCTGCATCAATCGCCTACAGCATGAATGAATTTTGTACTTACTGCAAAAAATGTGCAGCAGTATGTCCAGGTCAGGCTATATCATTTGATGAGCGCAAAGTGCATGATGGTGTTTTGAGGTGGAAAATAAACTCTGAAAGCTGCTTTACTTATTGGCAAACCGCCGGTACCGATTGTGGCCGTTGCATGGCAGTATGTCCGTACGCCCATGCCAATAACCTCTTGCATAACGCTGTAAGAAGTGGTATACGTTATTCAAAATTATTCAGGCGTGTAGCAGTAATACTCGATGACCTTTTTTATGGGAAGCGACCAGGTTCGAAATCTATGCCCCATTGGATACCGCAAGCTAAATCCTGATTTCGAAATCATCGGCATCTGTCATTACCGGAAATTTATCACGAAATGCATTAAGTTCATTTAAGGAGATTTCAACGGTTTTTGCTTCCTCAATTCCGGGTATAAAATCAAGGGCAATTTCACCACGGGGATTAATCATATATGAATTACCACTGTATTTAAGTTCACGGCCATCGGTTCCAACCCGGTTTACACCAGCAACGTAACACTGATTTTCAATGGCTCTTGCCAGAAGTAGTTTTTCCCAAACCTGATGTCTTACTGCAGGCCAGTTGGCCACATAAATCGCCAAATCATAATTGTTGCGGTTTCTGGTCCACACAGGAAAACGCAAATCGTAACATATAAAAGGAGCGATTCGCCAACCGCCAAAATTAATTACAATTTGCTGGTTGCCGGGTGAATATACCTCATGTTCACCACCCATCTGAAATAGATGCCGTTTATCATTGAACTCAAGGTTGCCCCTGGCATCGGCCCATACAAACCTATTATAAAACCGCTCCCCGTCTTTTATCATAGTGCTTCCACAAATAACAAAGCCAAATCGCACAGCCTCTTTTCTTAACCACTCAACCGATTCACCAGGCCAGGTTTCAGCCACTTTTTCGGGTGACATTGAGAAGCCTGTGGTAAACATTTCAGGCAATATAACCAAATCGGTTTTGCCTTTTAAAAATTCAAATTGCTCACTAAAACGAAGCCGGTTTGCAGCCGCGTCTTCCCAAATCAAATCCCACTGCATTAAAGTTACGCGCAATTTATCCATAGCATTTAGAGGTTTTTTGGGTATGCAAACTGATCGCTATACCGTGGTTCCGGATTTACGAATTTATAAAAATTGACCAGATTTTCGAAATCGGTCTGTGCATCATTTGAGGGTTTTATTATATGTCCGAGCACAACCTCCTTTTTATCATAATCGATAGCAGCTGGCAAAATTGGGATATTGACTTTATTGGCCATAAAATAGAAACCTTTTTTCCACCGGTTTGTCTTTTTACGAGTGCCTTCGGGAGTTACCACCAACACAAACTTCTTTTGCCCCTGCATCTTTTGCAAAACACTTTCGATCATGGCCTTTGGAGAATTTCTGTTGACCGGAATCGCTTTTAGTGCTTTTAGCAATAAACTGTATGGGAAAAAGAAAAGTTCCTTTTTTATTAGAAAATGAACATTTTGCCGCATTACACTTGCCACAAGGCGGCCAATAACAAAATCCCAATAAGATGTATGGGGTGCAACAGCTATTATGTACTTTTGATCTTCAGGAACTCTGCCCTGTAGTTTCCATCCCAAAATTCTTAATAAAAATTTTGCTATTCTGTGCATAGGCTCTTTAGCGAAGGCTTTAAAAACACAAAAAAACAAAAAAATACCATAAAAAAACACGATGCTTTGAGATTTATCGCATATTAAAGAGTTATCTAATTTATAATTAGCTTTTTCTTTATGGTTTTATTTTTTGTTTTTACTTCAATTATATGCAGTCCATCAATGGATGCAGGGATCTCTATAATTACCATTCTGCTCACATCCAAATAAATTTGTTCCCATACAAGGTTGCCCGCAATATCCCATAATTTAACAGCCACATTTCCTTCCAGATTTTGATGAAAAACTGTTAAATTCTGCTCCACAGGATTTGGTCCTATTCGATATTCATCCACAACATCCTCATCCTCCAGTGGCCAGCCATACCAATACGAAACATCTTGTTCGGCAGAGAGCCAATATTTAAGCTGTTGGGTTGAATCCGGATATTGGTCAAAAGCTTTGCTAAACTTTAAATAGTAATCATTAACAGGATTGTCGCAATCGGCCTCACCTCCGGTAAGTGTACCTACCAACTGAAAATTTGCATTAAACAAACCACTTCCGCTCGAACCACCCTCAGTAACTCCAACATCCCACCGCATTATGCGCCAAAAGCTGTATCGGTCGTACTCAGCAAAATGCGATGTAACGGGTGAATCATAATCGATACAAATCTTTTTCACATCACCTTTCGGATGGTGTATCCCAACCGTTTCTCCGGGGGCATTCTCAGTGGCATTCCAACCTGCAAAGTATGGTTCATAGCTGGCAGGCACCTGCTCTGAAATTTCTAATAATGTAAAATCAAGCTTTCCTTCTGAATCGTACTTCGTAGATTTGAGCGTTGCACCGCTTAAAGTAAATTCATTAAGCTCAGGATAATCCTCTTCGGGGCCATCGCAGTATAAACTCTCATATTTAAAATAAAACACCATATTGGCCGCAGAATAATCGTTACCAATGCAGTGATTAGCAGTTAAAAAATATGGTGTAGAGTCATTTCTTGTATTATTGATTAGAGTGCCCGAACATAGCCAGCCATTATCATACATTATACGTACGACAGCATTTTTCACTTCTTGCCAGGGCATACCCTCCTCGCAATTAATATCTACATTGCAATCGCCAGAACCCTGTATATATTTGCTTTCGTAAGTAACACCAACTCTATGCAGGAGCGTTGTTCCTTTATCGAGTTTTTCATCGGTAATAATTTCAACAATAACTTCGTTCGAGAAAAACACAGGAAAAGCCGTGAGATCGTAACTGTTATTTACAGGATCAAAAGGACCATAGAGTTTTCCGGTTTTGAGATTCTTAACATACACTGCAACGGCATCACCTTTTATTAAGCCTTTAAGCGTAAAGTTCAACGCGTAAGCACCGCTAGCACCAACTTTTAATAAATAGTGAAATTGATCATCGCCATTACCGGGTGTGGCTTCGAGCGCTACGGGGTGATTGGTTTCCAGGGGAACAGCAAATTGATATGCCGTACCCTCCTGCTCTATTTGACGTTTATCTTTGGGCAAATCTATTTGATATTGATCAATAACGAATGATTTTGCCGGATTATTAATATTTTTTAATATCGAATTTACCTGCCCCAAAGTAGTGATTGAAACAAATAAAAACAAAAAGGTGAGACACTTGATATAAGTAGAAATATTGCGTGATTTTACAGACATACTTTTAATTGTTCGTTATCAATACATTTTTTATCAAAATTAAAGAAAAATACTTTTCCCTGTAGGCTCTTTGGCATATAAGTGTTATTTTTATATCTTGTTGATTAATTTGAAATAAGCAACAAAGCTAAAGCTATAGAGTAACCACATATTAGTGATTAAAAAAATTTTAAGTTTAAACGCTTTGCTCTGGCTCTATGGCAGCTAAAAACTAATATTAAATACACTGAGGGTAAACATTGATAGATGCGTAGATTATTTTTATTTATACTGTTTTTTACAAGTTTAAATTTAGCGCAAGCAGAAAAACAAAAGCTTAGTGTAGGCATAAGCACAAATTATCCGCCTTATGAGTTTACATCTAATGAGAGAATAATAGGTTTTAATATCGACATCCTGAACCAGCTGTCTGATCTGTTTAGCTACGACCTGGAATTTGTCAAAGGCGAAAAAGAGACACTCCAGCAAATGTTAGATAGTGGCAGAATCGACTTTATCAGTTTTTGTTTTCAATCTCAGGAAAATAAAGCTGACTATAACCTATCTATTCCCTACAATATGGTCTCTTTCGGAATTTACATTCCGTATCAATCCTCTATACAAACCCCCCAGGATATAATGCCTTACAAGGTTTCGCTGCGAAATGAGCTGCTTTACGAAATGATGCGCAACAATAAAAAATTTGCAGGTCACCTTACACTTAGAAGATCACAAAACCAATGCCTTCAAGATGTTATAAATGGAGATGCCGATGCGGCTATTATAAGTAGTTTAAGCGGGAAATATTTAATAGAACGCAATAACTACAAAATGATTAAGGTACCACCGATCAACTTCAAAAACCTGCAATACTCATTTGCCTTCTCAAAAACTAACGATAGTTTGCTCATCCAGTTCAATGAAGGCTTAAATATTTTAAGAGAAACCGGCACATATAACCGTATTTATCAGAAATGGTTTGGCGAAGTCCATCCAAAACAAATCAAAGAGAAAAAATCAGTGGTCTATTGGCCATACTACGTGTTGAGTTTTATAATTGTGGTACTGATAATTCTGTTTTTAAACCAAAGAAGAAAATATGCTTACCTCAAGCAACTAAAAACCAAGGAAATTGAGATTAGACATAATGCAGAAAAAACACTGTACGATTACCAATTAATTGTGGAAGGTATGGTTGATACCCTGCCACATATAATAGTTGCGCAGGATGAAGACAAAAAAATCAGACTTGTAAACAAAGCTTTCTTGCAACTCATAGGGCAACCGAAAGATGAAATTTTAAATAAAAAAATTGATACCAAATCATTACCTGACAAAAACCTCATTTCGTTACTTGAGCATGAGGGCAACGATCAATCAGCCCTGAATTATCATATGAAACTGGTTGATACAAATTCCCGGATGCGCACCTTTGACCTTACCAAAAGAAAAATTAAAAAAGCTACCAGTAAGGAGATTATAAGTATATTGGTTGGCATTGATATAACTGAAAGAGAACAGCAGGATGAAGCACAACGACAAGAAAAAGCATTACTAACCAGCCTGATTAACTCTATACCTGATTTAATATTTTACAAAGATCGCACACTAAAATACATGGGTGCCAATAATGCTTTTAAAGCGTTTAATAATTTCAAATCAGAAGAAGATTTTGTAGGTAAAACAGACTACAACATTTTCGATGAAAAAAGAGCCAAAGAATACAAACGAACCGATCAGGAGATACTTAATACGAGGGAGCGAATAGAGTTATCATCATGGGAGACCGACGAAAAAGGCAAAAAAATACTATACGACACACTTAAAGTTCCTATTATTGATCATAATGGAGAACTCACCGGTATTGTTGGAATAAGCAGAGACATAACACAACAAGCCGACATTCAGCGACAGTTACACAGAGCCAAAAGCAAAGCGGAAGAAAGCGATAAGCTTAAAACCATTTTTTTAACCAATCTTTCGCATGAAATCAGAACACCCTTAAACTCCATTATTGGTTTTTCAGACCTATTAACCGATCCGGACCTAACTGACGACCAGCGAGAAGAATTTACAGAACTCATCAGTAAAAGCGGAGCTTCGTTACTGACACTGGTGGACGATATCATAGACCTTTCAAAAATTGAAGCCAACCAGATACAAATAAATAAAAACAGGTTTAACATCAACCAGATGCTTGTCGACTTGCATGAAGCCATAGAAGAAAACCGCGACCCGGCACATAAACATGCCGTATCGCTTGAATACTATATCCCGGGCAACGAAGACCAGGCATTGTATTTTGAGCACGATGATTTCCGCATAAAACAGGTGCTTAGCAACCTGATTAAAAATGCGCTAAAATACACTAACAAAGGCGAGGTAAAATTCGGATACCGCCTCAAAGAAGATGAAATCATATTTTTTGTGAAAGATACCGGACTCGGCATATCAGAGCAAGACAAAGCACACATCTTTGAGCACTACAATAATGGTAAATCCATTGAGCAGTTTGGAGGCTCCGGCCTTGGGTTATCCATTTCGAAAAAACTTGTAGAAATACTGGGCGGCAATATTGATTTCACCACAGATGAACTTAAAGGCTCTGAATTTTTCTTCTCATTTCCACTGGATAAACACGATACAAGTCAGGACAATGCCCGAACTGAGTTGGCTGAAACTTACGACTGGTCAGACATTCAGATTCTTGTTGCTGAGGATGAACAAAATAATTTTATGTTTATCAAAGAAGCCCTGAAAAATACAGGAGCAAAAATTATATGGGCAGAAGATGGACAAAAAGCCGTTGAAGAGGTACATAAAAATCCAAAAATTGATTTGGTACTCATGGATATCAAAATGCCTAGGTTGAATGGATATGAAGCTACAAAGCAAATTAAGGAAATACGAAGTGACCTGCCCATTATAGCGCAAACGGCTTATGCTATGAGTGACGAAAAGGACCTTAGCCTGCAGGCGGGCTGCGACGAATATCTGACGAAACCTATTCGACCCAAAAAGCTATTAAAAAAAATTAATCAGTTACTGTAAAAATGCTTTCGCATAACGCAAGAATTTTTTTAACAACTCTTTACGAACACGCCAAACGGGGAGATCGCCTGAGAACAACTTTCCTTGCAGAGAAATTAAAAATATCAAAAGCTGCAATTACCGATATCTCAAGAACGCTGCGCGATGAAGGGTTCATTATGTACGAACCCTATAAACCCTATGAACTAACAAAATCAGGTAAAAAAGTTGCTCAAGAACTATTTTACAGAATTGCGATTATCGAAAAATTCTACTTCACTCAATTTAAGATACTACCCTACAGAGCTAAAAGTGAGGCAATAAATTCAGAGCCCACACTTTCGGAGTTTATTGTTGAACAAATGAAAAACTTAACCCCGGCACCCGAAATAAGCTTATTCGGGCACCCGATAGATGACCCCTTGCCCTTTAAAACCTTTTTGCTCAGCAATTGCGAAACCGATTTGATTGTAAGACCAATTGCAATTAAACCAGTAGCTGAAAACTATCAAAGTAGTCTTTGGGTAGAACTGGCAAGCCTTATGGGTAAAAAAATCAGAATAAACGAAGTGGATAAATCAATAGAAGCAATCCAAATTATTGTGGGTAATGAGTCGCGTCATATCAGCCTCAAACTGGCCGACAAAATAATTGTAACTGTGGACTAATCCCCAAAATTGTAATTAATTTCTCTGAGTTCATAGTCGCCGGGTATCTTAAAGATATTGCTGGGAAGCGCGGCATTCTCATTAATAAATTTTACGTAGTACACTACTTTTCCATCGACAGCTAATTTCATTAAAAGATGCTCATAAAACCAGAGTTTTTGTTGCTCATTTTTGTATACACTGCATTGATAACCTAAAATATCATCCTTTCCGGTTTGGGTATAATATTCAGGGGCAAAAAGGGCAGAATCTCTTTCTTGCGGTATTTTTGTCACAAGTTTGTTTTTATGGTCGAAAGTAAAACGAAATTCACCAGTGTAAATTAAACGTTTATTAATCTCTTTTCCCTTGTATTCACCAAGAATATCTGCAGTAAGGCGGGCACCATGCTCTTCTACGAAAACCTTTAATTGGTAATCCGTTGAATCAGTTTGATAAACAGCCTCTATTATGCCGTTAGTGAAAGGTGTTTGATAAACAAACACCCTTTGCGCGGCCAGAGAACCAATATTAATCACTATAAGCAGCAGCGCTGCCAGCCATTTGAATGAGCTCATTGGTACCAAAATTAATTTAACTTACTTACGAAATGCACAAGCATCTGTTCTTAAAATCATTGGACCTTCGTACCTGTCATTTGTATGCGCCACTTTAAGTAAGTATAAAGACCGTATAAGGCGTTCGGCCAGCTGATCAATATCTTCCCACAAAGCTTCCTGATGCATACCTTTCATAGCAGCTATTCGGCCCTTTTTAGACATATAGTGTGTCAACTCCCTGTAAACAGCCGGAATAAACCACACTGTGCGTACACCCTTGGAGATGGCTTCACCTGCCATACTCCCTGCCAGCCCGTGCCAACCATTGGCAACCGAGGCTATTGGTGTTGGTTCTATAAGCGGAGCGTTCTCCAAAGGATGTCCAACAGCGACCATGGTTTGTCGGACTTTAGGCAGCAGGCCGCGGCTAAGCCTGTCAAAGGCTTCCTGGATATTACCTGTAGCTTCGGCCAGGTCCGTGAAACCATAAATAGTCTCCGATGCCAGTCCTATATTCATTACATAATCCCACTCATGCTTTTCCATTTTCTCAAGAAACTGGATTGCTTCGCCAGATGAAGTTATCTGATAATGAATTAAATTAGAGTTTTCTGATCTATTTGTAAGCTCCTCAAGTTTGTTTTTATACTCGTTATCATTATTGACGTGAAACTCTACTTCAACTTCCGTTTCAATTAACTTTTCGGCCAACAAAACGCCCAAAGCATTATCGGCAAACAAAATGAGCAGTTTTTTATTTTTCAGACGTGAATGTGGTTTCTTTACTTTATTGCCAGCAGCTTTCATACTTTCTGGCACCACATATGACCATGCACCGTACTCACCTCCAACTCCGGCAGTGGGACATAAAAGTTTCATGCCTGGTTTTAATCGGCCTTGTTCCTGCAGTAGTGAGAGTGCTATGGGTATTGTAGTACCAGAAACATTTCCGTACTCTTTCTGAGCCTCCTGATACATTTTTTCTTTGGATAAACCCAATTCGTCTGCTACGGTATGTAAGATGGCATTACCTGTTTGATGTGGTACTACAAGATCTATATCATCCAGTTTCCATCCATCGCGTTTCAGTACTTCTTTCGATGAACTGATAAGATTGGGCACTGCCCGGCGTTTTACAGCCCCCCCATCCATATACAGATTCCAGTCTTTATCCACGCCTACAAAATCAATCATCCGGAGGTCATGATGGTTTAATATTGCACCAACGCCTTCGTGTTTGTCTTTTTTAGGAACCCGTGAAATAATTGCGGCTGCAGCAGCATCACCAAAAGTAGCATGATATACAAAATCCCGCTTTCTGTTGAGGAAGTGCGACATGGTTTCGGTATTGGCAATCAGAATGTTATTCACATCAGGCCTGGAACGAAAATAATCCAGTGAGCGGCGCAGGGCAATATTAAACCCTGCACACCCCGATGTAAGCGTCATTGCCGGAGTAATATTATCTTCTTTGGTAAAATAGCATTTTAAGGTGGCAGCAATTCCTGGTGCCTGCTCCTGCGGAGAAACGGTACTTACGATCCATCCATCGATATCTTCAGCATCAAGATTAGCATTATCTAAAGTTTTCTGTACTGCCTCGACCAGTAAATCGAGTGAATTTTCTGCCACATCCTGGTTTTGTTTAATAGGTGGCCATGGCGTCACATGATGTCTTTTTTGAAATCCCATTTTGTAACCCACAAAATACTCAAAGGGAGTTACATCTGGATGTTCTTTTAAGTATGCCTGGTAGTTTTTGCTGTGCTTAATCAATTCGGGATTAAATCCATCAAGCATATCGTTTTCTGCAGCCTCTTCCAGCATACGATTTGTAACCTCGTATTTACCAGCGGCATGTCCAAAACCGCTTAATATATAATTGAATTCCTTCATATCTTTATTTTTTTGTCCAGTAATACCCATCACGTCGTACAATCAGGTCGCCTTCCCAGGAATGTTGCACATTGGCAACTTTAGGTCTGTAGAGCGATCGCACTACCCTATCGGCAACCTCGCCGGCAGGTAGTAATCTGGGCTGGTTAATGCTCATCATTGCGGCCAGCTGCTGTTTTGGGTTCAATTTATCGACCATACCACTGTTCAACAAGCCAAGCATATAGTAAATGGTTTTTACACCCTTTTTATGAAAAGGCCTTGCCATACCTGCTGTATAACTATGCAGTGCTCTTTTTGATGACACATAGGTCGATGACCCACTAAAAAGTGCATCCTCGGCTACAGACCCCACAACGAGCACGGTATCTGTCACATTTGAAGTAAGGGTATCTGTAATGGTGCGAATACTGAGCATATTTACCTGCAGACCTTTGGCCATTTCTTCAGCTGTTACGTCCGTAGCCCGGCTCAAACTTCCGGTGATAGCAGAAGTATGTACCAAATAATTTATGGTTTCATACTCATTTTTAATTTGTGTTGCGAAAGTCTCTACTTCTTTTTGATCGGCGAAATTACACCTCACTATTCGGTAATCAACATCCTGCTTGTCAAGCCATTTACTTAACTCCTCAGCTTTATTAAGGTTGCTGTTGTATTGCAATATTAGGTTGCAGCCTTCGCTGGCAAGCTGTTTAGTAACCTGCTCTCCCAGCCCACCGGTAGCACCTGTTACAAGTGCTAATTTACCAATTAAAGGTCGATACTTTTGAGGTTTCTTCCTGGGCCTGGGCACAATATAGGAAAAACCACCAAACTCGCCCCCTAATCCACAAACAGAGGTAACCAGTTTCATTCCTGGTTTTAGTCTTTTTTCATCTGTGAGGAGTCCGAGCGCAAATGGCACACTGGCGCCGCTCAGGTTTCCATATTCTAACTGAACTTCCTGGTAAAGTTTCTTCTCTGGTACTTTCAAAGCTGCAGCAGCCGATTGCACAATGGCATGACCTGTCTGATGGGGTATAAGCATATCCATGCTATCAACATTCCATTTATTATCTTTAAGCAACTGCTGCGATATATTAATGATATTTTTTGTAGCTCTCTCCTTAACTCTCGTAGGGCCCATATATAAATCGCCCTGTCTGTTAGCACCAAGGAAATCGATCATGTGCAAGTCTTCGCCGTTTCTGACGAATGTAATACCTTCCTTCTCCTCCCCCTGCGTCCGGGTAAGTACTACTGCTGCAGCAGCATCGGCAAATGTTACATAAGGTACAAATGAAGGTTCATGCATTAATAGGCCCGACATAACTTCTGTATGCACAATTACAATATTTTGGGCTTCAGGGTGCATTTTAAAATAATCAAGTGCTCGCTCTATGTTAATATTAAAGCCCACACAGGCAGAATTAACAGTGGCAGCCGGGCAGGCATTATCCCAATGTGTAAAATGTGCCTTTATGGTAGCACCAATACCCGGTGCCTGCTCAAATGGGGTGGCAGTCCCGGCCAGCCACAAATCGACATGTTCCGGGTGAACACCACTTTTTTTCAGGGCATCATCGACGGCACGAACCCCAAGTTCAAGGGTTGTCTCAGCTCTTTTGAAGGCTTCTTCCACAGGTGGAAAAGGCACAACATGATAGCGGTTATGAAAACCCATTTTTTGCCAGGCAAAATATTCCAATGGAGAAGTTTCACCATTTTGCTTTACAAACTCTTTATATTCGGGTAACTGAAGAATACGATCGGGATTGAAATCACCAATCCATCCGGCCTTTATAGCGCGTTCAATTTCATCGTTGGTTACTTTGTATTTGCCATGAGCGTAACCAATTCCAGTAAAAACATAATTATCTGTCATGAATTAATTGTCTTTCTTTTTGTTAGCTTCAAAAAATTCTTTTATCAATGGCCGGGCCCGCGAGGTGAGCAATCGGGCAAACTCTTTGGATTCTATATCATAACCCTCATCTTTGCCTGCCAACCTAATGGCTTGTTTTAGTGCCACTGATGCTGCCTTACCATGTTTGCCGAGCACCTTAACCAAATCTCTAATAACTGTATCGATGAATTGATCATCATCAAACAGCTTTTGAACAATTCCTCTGCTGAGGCATTGCTGCGCAGTTAAATTTTCACCTGAAAATATACGGTAAAAAGCATCTGCACGTCCCAGTCGCTGGGTGAGTCGCTGAGTACCTCCACCTCCGGGAATCAAAGAAAAGCCCAATTCCGGTAAACTAAACCATGCATCAGATGTGGCAAAAACCATATCAGCAGCTAATGCCAGCTCAAACCCACCACCAATGGCATATCCATGCACTGCCGCAACTACCGGAGCCTGATAATCACCGATATATTTCAAAAGTCGATGTAATGACCGGCTTATTTCCAGTGCACGTAATTCAGAAACATCAACCATCTCCTTTAAATCTGCTCCGGCAACAAAGCAATCGCCCCTGCCCGCCAACACCACAAACTGGTTGTCTTTGGCTGGCTGGGTAAAATAGTCTATGAGTTCATCAATTACTCCTGAGGATATAACATTCCGTGTATCAGGGCGATTGAACCATAGTATGGTTCCGCCATCACGCTTTTCCAGATCAAATGTACGATACACACCCATATTTTTATTCCAAAAATACGACTTGTAACGCAATTTCAAAAATTCAATTTATATTAAAAAACACTTCAAGGATCATGAACCAAATACTATGTGGTGTGTATCTTGCTTAATCACTGCTGAGTGACTCACCACAATTTTTGCAGAAAAGCGCATCGGATTCGTGATCTTCAGAACCACATGCCCTACATCTTTTATGATGCGTTTTATTCATTCTCGCCATTTCAGCGCTCACTATTCCTGTTGGTACTGCAATAATGGAATAACCCAAAATCATAATTAAGCTTGCAATGAATTGCCCCAGGTCGGTTCCTGGTGAAATATCGCCATATCCAACAGTCGTAAGCGTTACAATGGCCCAATAGATAGAACGTGGTATGGAGGTGAATCCATGTTCGGGCCCTTCGATAAGATACATTAACGAACCAATCACAATTACAATAATGAAGATACTGTAAAGGAAAACGCTGATGCGGCTTTTACTGTTTTTGAGTGCAATGGCGATGGCAGATCCTGCGTCGGTAAACTTCGAGAGTTTTAAAATCCTAAACACCCTAAAAAGCCTAAGTGCTCTGATCACTGCAAGGTAATGCGTTCCGGCCAGGAACAGCGCCAGATAAGTTGGAAGTGCTGCCAGTAAATCAATGATTCCGTAGAAACTAAAAATATATCGCCGGGGATGCGGATGAACTAAAATACGTAGAATGTATTCTAAAGTAAAAATTATTGTTATTGTCCACTCTGCTGCATATAAAAAATCAATGTAATCATCTCTTATTTCTCTTACACTATCGAGCATTACAACCAATACACTGAAAAGAATGATTATAAGTAATATTACATCAAATAACTTTCCTGCCGGTGTATCAGTATGAAAAATTATCTTGTAAATAGTTTTTCTCAGTGCATCGTCGTGCTTTTTATGCTGCATACCTGAACGCTATTGGTTGGAAAAGCTAAAATAATAAACTTTAATGAGAATAAATAATAGGTTCATTGCATCGAAAGCTGAAACTGCACCTTCAAAATCTCGATCCTCAATAATAAAACATTTGAAATCCTAATTTACATCCTTTCTTATGTCCGTTTAAGTCTTGCGTTGAGGTTCCATGCCACAATTGAAAACCAACCAAAAACCACCAGCGCAAAAAATCGTTGCGTTAAACCCCGGTATTCCATAGGATCCAATCGGGCTACCATTGCCCATAAGTAGAGAAATATAAGGGTTCCTGCGACAATAGATAGTATGTGTAAGCTTTTTTTCTCGATCATTCGGTTCAACTCGTAAAGAAATACAAACGGAGCAATCATTATAAATAAGCCTAAACCATAAAACCCATGCCATGGTGATCCTATAGGAAATATGGCACCAAAGATGAAGGTTACACCAAAAAGAAAAACAAGAAAAGCAAAGAGCAAAAACTGTTTTTTGAAATTTACAATTAAGCCAAGCGATAGTAGAAAAAGCGAAATACTTGTAGCTATAATCCCAATCTGAAAAATAATTACTGCTGTTTTATTGGCATTTATTCCAAGTTCGCTGGCATGTTGCCCAATATGGCTATATTCATTTGCAAAAAAAGCAGCAATGATGATACTGGCAAAATAAATAACAGGTAAAAAAATGGTTTGTTTAATAAGTAAATGCTTCATAACGCGGCTATTTAATGTTTATAAAGGGATAGGATAATCGATAAGTTTTTATTGTTAGCACGTATAATATACAGACTATGAAGCAATTTAACAAGCAATTATATTTCATACATACAAAACAACTCTGCCTAAACAGCTTCATGGGAAATATTGAAAATAAGCAAGTCTCTTTTAAAACAATAGAACTCACGATTTAACATTATTTTACACAATGGGATCAGGCAAGCAACTTTTTATTAAAACGTTTCAAAAGTAAGAGAACCACTATAATTCCTGTACATTGATATATCATGGGCTAATACATTCCCTGCTGAGTCCATTTTCGTTGTAATAAAATCAAAGGAGATATAATTTCCTCCTTCTTTCGAAACGGTTAATGAGCCATCTTTCAAATCATAACCCTGCTCATAAGTTTGATTATCGGAATCAAAGCCTAATTTAAGAAATGCAAAATAAATGGTATTCGGGATATTTTCATTCGGATGTGTATATTCGAGTGTCTGACCATTGAGCGTTTCGGAATTTGTAAAAAAATAAAAATGTAAATAATATCCGTTTTCATCCGGATTATTCAAACTCGATGAGTGAAGCATAATATTGTGGACATAAAGCCCATCTCCATTGTCATAAAAAGTCCTTAATCCCTGATCCAAAATATAAGTTGAATCTTCTACAGTAACTGTGCCTTCTCCTTTTCCGTAGTTTTCATTATTATCATTATCGCTGCAAGCAGATAAGGTAAAGGTTGCTGCTAAAACAAGTACAAATAGTGTTTGTGCAATAGTGAGGGGCGTTTTCATGATGTTGCTTAATTAGTATGCAAAGCCAAATCTATCCAAAGGCTATAAAAACACAAAATATTTAACAAAGCATTAAGTAAATAATAAAACCGACTATCCCATTTTCGAGGCACAGTTATTGAGTAATGATTCTCTTTTGAACTAAAAGTTTCACTAATAAATATTACTTTTGCGCGAAACTTAAAAAAAATCATTACATGGCGCTTCAATGTGGAATTGTAGGATTACCTAATGTGGGAAAATCTACCCTTTTTAACTGTTTATCAAATGCACGGGCACAATCGGCCAATTACCCTTTTTGTACAATTGAACCTAATGTCGGTATAATTAATGTACCAGACGAACGCTTAATTGAACTGGAAAAGATTGATAAACCCGAACGTGTTGTTCCGGCAACTATTGAATTTGTAGATATAGCAGGTCTTGTAAAGGGCGCAAGCAAGGGTGAAGGCCTGGGTAATAAATTTCTGGCCAATATACGTGAAACCGATGCCATTATTCACATACTCCGCTGTTTCGAAGATGATAATGTAACTCACGTGGACGGATCAATTGATCCGGTGCGCGATAAAGAGACCATTGATATAGAGCTACAGTTAAAGGA
>NZ_DATFKB010000055.1:0-10488 GCF_035268865.1 Salinivirga sp.
TGGTTTTTCCACCATGCACCTCACCCGATATGATAAAGGTTTTATTCATCATCAATAGATTGTAACATATTATGCGACTGATCTAATATCTGAGCCATTACCCTGTTTCTTTGTTTGAAAAACAGTGCAGGTTTTGGTAAACTTTCAATAATAACCGGCAATGCAGCAAATGAAAAAGATAAGGTTTGGTGCAATTGCTTAAATCCTCTGCGGAACAGGATTGCTTTTACCACCGGGTTGCGCAACTCCACTCCAACAGCAGCAAATCCAAAAATGATAATCAGGGCACGGTAATTCATCTCTAATCCTACAACTAATCCTTCTTTTGAAAAATAAGAGCCTGTAGCGGCCCAACTCCATATCATTGCTGCAATAGTTGTGATTGCTATAAATTGAATCCAGATTTTAGGCTTTCTCAAATATTTGGTCGAATTTTTATATCGGTAAATACAAAATACTATAAACGAAACACCCAGCAGACCTGCTGCCCAATACATTTGTTTATTAATAAAATATAAACTCGATACAATGGCACCCACAACTACAAAAAGCAACAACACAGAAAACTGTTGGTTAGTATTGGTTTGAAAAGCATTTTCCTGATTTAAACGCACCTCTAATGTGTAATGATTCTTCACATTCGAGTTTACATACCTTTTGCCGCTCACAAATCCTGCATAGGCCGCAGCAGCGCCCAGAACCATATAGAGTATCACAATACCCGCAATCAGGTAAAGGCTCGATAACGAGTCGATTCCGGATAGCTTTATTAGGTACTGATATAATGATTTGGCCAGTTCGATTAAATCGAGGCCGTACATGAGTAGCAAAAACAAAATTTTCTGTACCAGCGACCAAAGTACTGCTACTGCACCAGCTATAACAAAACCAATAATGTGACGTCCCATGATGAGCAGCAATAGTTCAATGAGCAGCGCTTCCATAAAAATCCCTACCATTGGACCAATGATTACCGCACTTGGCGAAATTGATTTCATCAGTGCGCAAATGATACCGGCACGTAAAATTACACCCCGTTCATTCCATAACTGGGCAAAGCTGATAAGCAAAAATACGCTAGCTGCAGAAAGCATGGTTCCGGCAAAGGGAATTTGCAGGTTGTGCAAAAAACTACCCACAATAATTTCAAATGCAGCCCAGGAACTGCCAATAATTCCGGCTTTTAGCCAAAGTGCGTTTATGTTTTTTTCGCTTAACACTTAATTAATTATTCGTGTAGCGTACTAAAATACGAAAACCATAATAAACATACTAGTTTTGTACTTTTCTTTCATCTTTAGTCACTGAAATCAGAAATTTTTCCTTTGAAATGTTTGATTGACATTTGAATCATCTGTTTTAAAATTTAAACTTTAGCATAAAAAAAGATTAAAATTTGAAATAGTAAAATATGATTTAATGCTGGTATGGAGTTTTAATAATCTTTTATCGTTGGGCCAATCACAGCAACAGGTAATTTTATCTATTGTCTCGAAAAGTAATGTATTTTTTTACCTTTGTCTGTTATTATAATGAAAAACTCATGAAATTAAACTGTACACTCTTACTAATTGCCATTAGTACCATCGTATTTGCCCAAAATGAATGGAAACCCGGATATATTCTCAAAAGCCAGCAAGACACTGTTTGGGGATCGCTGCAGAATAAAAACTATAACGAAAATTCGCATGCTATAACATTTAGAACTGATGAAAACGAACAACCATCAACATATCTACCCGATGATATTTATGGATATCGTTTTAAAGAAGGTAAATTTTATGTATCAAAGTATGTTGATTCTACAGTAGGGCGAATTTTTCTGGAATATCTCGTTAACGGTGAACTTGACGTGTTTTTTTATCAAGACCAGACAGGAGACAATCATTACTTTGTAAAAAAAGATAACCTTCCCCTAAAAGAACTAAAGTATAAGGATAAGTTCGTTCGAAAGGATGGTATAAGATATCTTCTGGAAAACAATCAGTACAAAGGATTGCTAAGTTATTACACAAAAGAAACCAGTGGTATTAAAAAAGATATTACCAGGTTAAACAATGTCAATCATAAAAGTCTGGTCAAGTTTGCGAAAAAATATCATGAACTCAGTTGTGAAGATGGGAATTGTATGGTATATGGTAAAAATCTTAAAAGAAAGATATTTGCTGCCATACATCATGGATCACTCTTTTATACGGGCAGATATTCAAAAGAGTCAAACACAAGTCAAGACAGCTACATAAGTGTAAAAACCTATTTTCAGCAATTTGAACAAAGTGAAAAACTTTTTACTTTTATTGGAGTCAATACTTTTTATTCCAAGCATCTTTATTATCCATATCGTATCGGGATCCCTGTTGGGTTTGAATACATCAATCCAAAAAAGGGATTTAGCTTAAATGGCTCTTACTCTTTGGACCTGGCATCTTTTTTTATAATTAATAATTTAGGTGGTGGCATTAACTATAAATCAGGTAATTTAATTATTCAAACAAAATGTAGCCTGGTAATTAACCTAGTAAATTTTGATATGGTTGGTGTTAGTCCATTATTTGGAATTATATACAATATAAGATAGCAAAAACATTCATAAAAAAATGAATTGGCTGCTTATTTTTTTATATTTACCCGTTATTAAAAACAAACTGTCATGAGGTTAAAATACACGCTACTGCTAATTACAATTGCCTCGGTTACGCTAGCTCAAAATGAATGGAAACCCGGATATATTCTCAAAACCCAGCAAGACACTGTTTGGGGATCATTATTGAACAAAAAATACAGTAAAAACGCAAAATCCATAAATTTTCGAACCAATGAAGGCGAAAAGGAAACAACATTTGTACCATCCGAAATTTATGGTTACCGCTTTACGAATGGTAAATACTATGTATCAAAATATGTGGACTCTACACATGGCATGCTCTTTTTAGAATACCTGATCAATGGTGAACTTGACGCTTATTTTTACAGAGATAAATATGGAGGGAATCATTATTATATTGAAAAGGACAGCCTTAAATTACGCGAGCTAAAATATAAAAATGAGATGATATATGAAGATGGTAAAACTTACCGCAAAAAAACCATTGAATATAAAGGCGTGCTGGATTTTTATACAAGAGATACAGAAGGGTTAAAAAAAGACATCTCTAATCTTAGTGGTATTGATCATAAAAGCCTTGTAAGTTTCGCAAAGAAATATCATGAATTAAGTTGTGGCGATGAGTCATGTATCGAATATGGGAAAGATGTAAAACGCAAACTGCTTTTTTCCGTTGATTTTGGAAACTTTTCACTTTCTTCAACCTACAGAAGTAAATACAATAGAGATAATTACCAATATATTTCAGCTAGCTTTTACTTTCAGCAAATTGAACGAAATGAAAACCTGTTCTTTTTAATTGGTTTCAATCAGTTTCTGGATGACAAAAAACCAATAGGGATTCCTTTCGGAATAGAATACATTGACTTACAGCCCGGGCTGGGTTTTAACGGATCTTATACAATTGATCTTGCTTCATTTTTCTTACTACATTATTTTGGAGCAGGGTTTCACTATAAGATCGGCAACCTAATTTTACAAACAAAAATAAGAATTGCAGGAACCATAGAATTAGAAATTGCCGGTGTTCAACCATCCTTCGGCATTATGTATAGTATTCGATAACAACTACATAGAATCAAATACTGGTGCAAAAAAGTAGTATGTCTCCACTGTATAATTTTGCCTATCTGAATGTTACAAATCAGTATAATTGGAATAGTACTTCATAAACTGGGCACGCTCATACATCATAGGCCGCTTAACGTTTGCATAGCTCAATTTTCCCTTAAAATCGTTCAAACTATTATAACCTTTTTGCTGCATCCAGTTTTCAATTTCCTGCAACATGGTTTTAATGTAGGCCGGTTTATTTTTATACAGCGCAGAAGCTACCTGAACGGCATTTGCACCGGTAAGTAGGGCTTTTACAGCATCGTGCCCGGAATGCACGCCGGTTGAGGCTGCAAGGTCACATTCAACATGATCGGATAAAAATCCAACCCAACGGAGGGTATTGGAAATATCGCGAGGCTGTGTAAAAATATCTCCCGAAACAACCTCCTCCTTGTCTATGTTAATATCGGGCTGATAAAAGTGATTAAAAAGTACAAGGGCTGCTAAATCAGTTTTGGATAGATCGACCAGCATTTGAGCCATACCCGAAAAATAAGAGCTTACCTTCATGGCCACAGGAATAGAAATTTCTTTCTTGATGTCCTCCAGTATTTCAAAGTAAGTTCTTTCAATTTCGTTTCCGCTGGTTTGCGGGTCATTGGGCATGATAAACATATTCAGCTCCAAACCATCTGCTCCGGCGCTTTCTATCTGCCGGGCAAACTCTACCCATTCGCCGTTTGAAATACAGTTGATGCTCGCAAAAACAGGTATATCTGTACCCTGTTTTGACTTTTCTACTAGCGAAAGGTATTCATCAAGATTATGTTTACGTGTATAAAATGATACGTAATTTTCCACATCATCATAAGAGCCATACATATTATTTACGCGTTGTGCATCAACCTCCATCATAATTTGCTCCTCAAAAAGGGATTTAAGCACTACCGCACCAGCACCATTTTCTTCCAGCTTCTTAACCTTTTCAGGAGAATCGCAAAGCTCTGAACTACCCACAATAATGGGGTTTTTCAGCGTTTTTCCCATGTAAGATGTCTTCAGATCAACCATATTTTTAGTTTTTGGATGTTAAATTTTAGATGCTAGATTCTGGATGCTAAATAATTGATATTGGTTATATTAAATCTCCATCTTCAAAATCTATTTATCCGCATATTTTAATTCACCTTTAATATATTTATCAATACCACGGGCAGCCTTGTGACCATTTGCAATACCGTGAATTACATCGGGTCCCTGTATAATATCACCACCTACGAAAAGCCATTCAGCTTTTGATTGAAAATATTCATTTACAACCATGCGGCCTCGTTCATTAAAATCAATATTATCACGAACTTCGCTGGGTATGTAGCTGATATCTGCTCCCTGACCAATAGACTCAACAATCATGTCGGCCTCGAAGAACTTGCGGTCATTCTCATCAAATTTGGGACTGAATCGCCCGTTTTCATCAAATACAGAAACACATTTTTTTACGTGAAGGCCCTTCAGTTTACCTTCGTCAATTTCAATTTTTTCAGGCCCCCAACCCGGATCAACCACTGCTTTTTCCTCACGTGCTTCTACCACCTCTTCGCGGTCGGCGGGCATGATATCTTCCGATTCGAGCGAAGTAGCCAAAACATCTACATCGCCGTATTTTTTGTTCTGCAAGCGGGCCAATGAGCGTGTAATATCCATAGCCACGTTACCTCCGCCAATCACTACAATCTTTTTCGCTACCGGCACTTCTTCACCCAGTGAAATTTTGCGTAATAAATCGGCAGCCATGTACACTTCTTCATGGTCGGTCCCCGGAATACGGGTGCTACGGCCAATATGTAATCCTGTGCCTGCAAACACTGCATTGTAATTCTCTTTTAACTCGTTCAATGTGACATCCTTTCCAATTTCCATATTGGTTTTAATGTCCACGCCTAAACTTTTTATATAATTGATATCCTTGTCAAGCTGGTCATAAGGCAAACGGTATTCCGGTATTCCATAGCGCATCATACCACCGGCTTCGGGTAATTTTTCATAAATAGTACATTGATATCCCATCAAAGCAAGATAGTGAGCTGCCGATAATCCTGAAGGACCCGCACCAATAATGGCCACTTTTTGGTCGTTCTGCTCTATGCTGTCGGTTCCCAGTACTCGTTTATAATCCTCAGATTCAACCTGATCGGCAATGTAGCGTTTAAGCCAGCGTATAGAGAGCGGATCGCCATTATGGCCAACCGAACATACAGTTTCGCATTTGTGGGTACAAATACGTCCGCAAATTTCGGGCAGTGGGTTGGTTTCGTATAATATACTGAATCCCTGCTCAATATCATCTTCTCGCACGGCTTTTATGTATTCGGGAATTCCCATATGTGCGGGACAGGTAGCTACACAAATTCCACATTCCACGCAACGGTCGGCTTCTGCTTTAGCTTGCTCTTTAGAAAAGCCTTTAACCATTTCAACAAATGAATTATCGCGCTTTTCAGACTCAAGATGCTCCATAGCCACTCTGTTGGGCTCATAAAAATCATAACCGGGCTCTGGTTTTTTCCAGCCTTTCTCGTTATCATCCCAAGACTTTTTATCGATTCCGGGAATAAAACGAAATTCTTCAGGATCTTCAGAAACCCAGGTATATTCGTTACTAAGTGTCAATGAGTTTGTAGTACACACATCAACACACAGGGCACACCAGCAGCAGCGTCCATAATCTACCCTGGGACGCAATCCACTATCACCGTCTTTGGTCTCTATACCGTCTACAGGAACCAAATCAATGGCTTTATTCTCGCATATTTCTTCACATGTGCCGCAACCAATACAGCTTTCCACATCATTTTTATGGAAACCACGATAACGGTCGGCACCCGGACGATCATTCAACGGATCTTTGATCACAGTTGAATCTTCGAATGCATTTTTCCAGGCTGTAAATGGTGTGAGTATGTCTTTGAGGCTCATAATTTTTATTTTAAGGTTTAAGGATTGAACATTGAACCAATTTATCGTTCAATCTCTGGAGGACAGGTTTGCAGCGATACCATGATAGCATGAACATCTGATATATTGGCATTGATCAACATTTTTTCGAGTAATGCAACTGCATGCGTGTAACTGGGTCCTCGTAAATTCACTCTTCTGGGATATTTTGATCCATCTGAAACCATGTACATTCCGTACTCTCCTCGAGAGGACTCAGAACGCACGTAAGTTTCGCCTTTAGGTATCTCCCAATGCAACACATTAGGTGTTTTAGCTCTTAAATCGCCGCTTGTGGGCACTTTATCCAATATTTGTCGAATCAGATCAACGGTCATAAGCAAATCATGTTTGCGTACCTGGGCCCTTGTGTAAATATCGGAATCCTTACCTACATACGGATCAAAGTTGAGTTCACTGTATTTGAGGTAAGGATAATCTTTTCGCACATCGCGCTTAAATCCGGCACCGCGGGCATTAGGACCGACAATACCATACTGGCTTACCCATTCTGGTTTGATTATGCCACGGCCTACAGTCCTTTTTTTGAATACTGAGTTCGTAAAAATCAGATCTTCGATTTTGGCTACAAATTGCTCAATATCCTTTAGATTTTGTTCCATCCGTTTCTTAAAACCATCGGGTAAATGTCCGCGCACACCGCCAGGAAGCATGTACATATGATAAATGCGGCCACCGGTAAGTTCCTCGAATCGATCCAGAATTTGTTCGCGCATATACATTCCCCATTGTGACCCAAGGCCCAGAGATAGTGTTGCCCCAATACCAGGCACCACACGTAACAAAACTTGTAAGCGTGCCATTTCAAGCGCAAGTGTTCTCAACCATTTTGCGGCCTCTGGGATTTCTATGCCTGCCAGCTCTTCAACGCAGGTGGAGAGTACATATTCGTTAGAGTCGGCTTCGGGTACGCACATTCGAATACTTAAAGGGAAACATTGCATGTAAGTACGGCGCTCCATAAGCTTTTCGAAACCGCGATGAAGATATCCAACATGCGTTTTAGCATCTACAATTTCATCACCGCTCAACGTCAACTCCAGCGACATATTACCTGTAACACCAGGATGGTTGGGACCTTGCCACAACTTGGTATATTTTTGCGATTGCAGGTCAACTATCGGTTTTCCATTGCTGTCGTGCTCAGGATATTTTGAGCGATCGGGTTGCCAAAGTGTTTTATTTTTCTTCATCTGGATACAGCTTTTTCTTCATGTGTTCTGCGGGATCATTAGTACTACGGCCTTCGCGCGGGAAATAGGTATCCCTGGAATACTGCAACGTGTCAAAGTCGCGCCTGTATGGAGGAATATCATCCCATCCTTCCAGGATAAAATCTTCATCGACGCGCGGACTGCCCGGGAAATCGATACCAAACATTTCTTTTAATTCACGCTGGTAAGTTGCTACCTGCGCCCAAAGGTGATGCGCACTGTCCATGATTGGGTTCGCTCTGTCGATAAATACCCTGATACCCAAATCAACTTTTTTGTCCGGATGGTTTAAAATATAAGTCAATTGAAACTTATTCTCCTCTAACCAGTCGACCGCTGTGAGTAGAACAAAATGTGTAAATCCCTCAATGTCTCTTAAATGCGTAATCAGGGCTATTGCAAGGTCCTTTTTTACAGTTGCATAAGCCAGTTCAGGTCTTTGTTGTACATAGTCGCTTACCTGAAAACGTGATTCTATATCTTTAATAATATTTTCCATATTTGGAAGCGTTTTATCTTGATTAGGAATAACTACCAGTTGTAATCCGGCATATTCCAGTTTTTGATGATCTTTTTTTGATTGGCTTTATACCAATCAAATTGTTCGGCATATTCGTTGGCCCCCTCTGCGCGCCCTTGCTTAATGCGTTCTTTTAACTTATTGAAACCGGCAAGCAAAGCCTCGGGACGTGGCATACAGCCAGCCACATAAATATCTACCGGCATGTAGTAATCCACACGGTTAATTGTATTATAAGAATCGTAATACATTCCACCATTGATGGTGCAGCTGCCCAAAGCCAAAACATATTTTGGGCTTTGCATCTGCTCATAGGTGCGAATGGCCCGTTTCAATGTTTTAACCGATAGGTATCCGGAAATCACAATTACCGATGACTGCCTTGGGGTAGGTCGCATTTGCACCCCATAGCGAAAAGCATCAAATCTGGGTGAAAAAAGCGGTGGTATTTCAATACTTCCGCAACCGGTTCCAAAACCCAGCACCCAAAGAGATTCGGCTCTTGCCCAGTTCAGGAACTTTTCTACAATTTTATTTTTAGGCGCATCGGTTTCCGGACGCTTGTCACAAAAGTAGTCCTGCATGGGATCTACCTCGAATTGCACACCATCAGGTCCGGTAACAAGGCGCTTTTTGTTCTCATCGGCAAGAAATTTATCTTCCTGCGATTCTTGATTTTGATTTATATTTTGATCTTCAGCCATATTTTTAGCCATTATCGATTTAGATAAAAATTATTACCGCTAAAACTCCTATTGCAAGAGGAATTTTCAAAAACCAGGTTACTGCCTGCTCTATGCGATATCGTGGAAAAACCACTCCTACCAAAACTGACCAGAAATAAATCAGGAAAGTTTTAAGAATAAACTCGGCCCAGTTTGTGGCGCCTCCAAAAAACAGGTTCATAAACAAAGCAGCTTCGACGACGTGCAAAATAGCTCCATTGGTGCGCAATACACCCAGAAAAGCTGAATGGTACTCTGTTGGCGGTCCAATAGGCACTTCGTTTGGAGCTTTCACAAGGTTAAATGGCGCATGGCGAAACAGCCCGAGTAAAGAAAACATAGCAGCTGCCGTAGCCAAAGGGTTGGTCACTAGTGTCCAGTTTTGAAAACCGCCTTGCTGCGCGGCTACAATCTCGTGTATTGAAAGCGTGTTATATTGCAGTGCAATTGAAATAACGGCCAGTGTAAGTGGCAGTTCAACAGTTGTAAACTGCGATAAACCGCGTGTGATGCCAATCACTGAGTTAGGATGTCCACCTTCGCCTGCTCCAAGTGCCATTCCGAGCATTCCAAAAAATTGGAAATAGAGGATCAACACTAGATCTCCTGCCCAGGAGAAATTACTAAAATACGCTGAACCATAAATAAGAGGTAAAAACAAAAATATGCCAACGCCTCCACCTAAACGAAACACAGGTCCTAAATAGAACATCACGCCATGAGAAATTGAAGAACGGTTAGCATATAGCTTTACAAGGTCGAGCCAGGGCTGATAAAACGGAATTCCTCTTCGATGAGCAACTCGGGCCACGATTTTCCGCATGGTTGCCCCCATCAACATTCCCCAGTTGAGTACGATAAACAATCCCAATAAGGTCCACAGCAGTTTAATTATAATGTCATTCATAAGTCAAATTCATTAGAAAATCAGGAAATAGATGATTACAATATATGCTACAATATGGAATGCATATGTTTGCCCGTTTCCGGTGTATACTCGTCTGAGTATACCTGCACTATCAGAAATAAAACTGGCTACACGATTCCAAAAGTTAGTAATACCTGGTTCTGAAATAAAGCCTAATGCTTTATTATATCCGGCATACATATTATGAGCCATATGCGTGGTTTCGGGTCTGAATGGCCTTTCTGCCGAATATACCATATTAAACTGTTTGACTTTAGTTGCCCTGGCATTGAGCCACAACAGCCAACCTAAAATCAGAATGAACATCACTCCTACGATATACATGATCCATTCTCCATTCCAATACCCCAAAGCTGTTGTTGCTGCAGCACCATCCCACACTACAGGGTTGGTCGGGAAATAAGCAGATAAATATTCACTAATGG
>NZ_DATFKB010000056.1:0-7078 GCF_035268865.1 Salinivirga sp.
GTAAATGTATAGGTTGTGGCTTCTGCAAGTCCGCTCACGCTGTACGATGTGTTTGCAGTAGTAGCAATTGAACTGCCATCCTGTAAAACAGTGTAATAATCAACACCAACGTTGTCAGTGGCAGCTGACCAGTTCAGGTCAACACTTGTTTCGGTGATATTTGATGCACTTAGGTTCGATGGCGCAGTAGGCGCTTCAGTGTCGCCACCGTCAGATGAAATGTTCACATGATAATCTTCAACTTCACCGTAATCGAAAGATTCGCAAGCTGTTTGTGCTCCGTTGTATTTCATTGATATGCGCATGCGTGTGGTTCCTGTGGCATTTTCGTCAACAGTGAAGGTGCCACTGACGGCTGATTCACCGTTTGCACTGTATACCATTTCGCCTGCATCATCAAAATCGTAGTCCTGATTATAATCGATGTATATTTTCCAGTACTCCATGTAGGTTGAACTTCCAAATCCCGGGGTCAGTGTTACACTTACAGTGTTTCCTGCTGTTAAGTCAATGGTTTGAGATGTATAATCGGCATAGCCGCCATCGGAATTTGTGCTGTTAGAGAAACTGCCAATTTCTACATTGGAGATCCATTCATAGCTGGCATCATTTCCCTGCGAGCTGCAATATGATGGAACATATTCTTCCACAGTTATGAAGTTGGTTTTTGTTTCGGAATCTGTTCCATAGTCATTACTAACAGTTAACGATACCTGGTAAGTACCCGCAGTTTCATATGTTACAGATGGATTTGAAGCGGTACTTGTAGATGGTGTGCCACCTTCGAAACTCCATGAGAAACTGCTTGGGTTATTAGTTGAGGTGCTTGTAAAGCTTACAGATTCGCCTTCCTGAATTGTTGTGGAGCTTACAGTAAAATCGGCTACCGGGGGTTCTTCAACTGCTCCTCCTGGTCCTTCAGGGTTGCCTGGTGTGCGCATTTGTACCGATGGATCGCCAAAAACAGTCCATGTGTCAGCCATATTTTCGCCATCGCTACCATATTCGTCAATCATTTGGAACATACCGTTTACGAAAACACCTCCGTAAGTTATGTAGCTATTGGCTACCAGCAGATCGTTCATTTCATCCTGTGCGCACATGGGAGAGGCCCATGATTGGTTAATTGTACTACCACAAAATGCAATTGCACCTGTAGGGTTGCCGTTGTTAGTTGCATGAAGCCAGGTTTCAGCAAAACAGGTCATACCTGTAAAATTGCCCACTACACAAGCTACTGAAATTACAAATGGTAATTTATTTTCGTTTTGCAGTCCGTTTACATCTGCCTGATCATAGTACATTGAGGCCCAGGTGGTATTACTTCCATGTCCTACATAATTGATGATTCCCCGGCCATCGTTTAGTGCACTACTAAGCTGCGAAGCGCTTCCGCCATCCTGGTAAACCCTGTCCATGGTATACCCAAAGCCTTCCAGGTCGTACTCTATGTTGTTCATGTGCTCCTCGTCGCTCTCATTATCGTCGCCACCGCCTCCGGTTCCTTCGTTTGATGCAATTCCTACACCTTTCTTAAACCATGTGGCTGATGAGCTGGCATCTCTTTCGTAATAAATGGTCCGGTCGATTTGGGTTTGCAGGTCTGTGGTGTTGCTTGCAGAGAAGCGTCCCACAAAAATATCAAGGTAATGGTCGTTGCCAGAAGTGTATCCGTAATTGTTGTCTGAATCTCCTGCAGAGGTGCTTGAGCTTGGTACCTGTCCATGATCACCAACCAGTAATAGATAACTAATTCCGTTTTGATCATATTGGTTTTGTACATAGGTTTTTAGCGCCGATGCAGTACCTATGGTAGAATAATCGACCATATTAACGGTATACCCAATAGATTCTTTCCAGCTTTTGTATGCTTCCATTTCATCGGTAAAGCTGCTGTATGAAACAATGAGCATTTTTTTGCCATCTTCTGAAATTGGGGTGTATTTGCTTGATTTTGAATTGTAATTAATGAAGTGGTTTTTTAGTACATTATCATAAATGGCATCGTTTTTTATATTAGGGTTAGCCGATAATGCATTTTTTTTGGCTGTTCCTGTAGCTACTAAATCAACTACAAGGTCAGTGTAAATTCGTACTTTTTTTGTAACGGGATTGTATTGAACCGGATAAACTACAATGCTTTGACCACGTACATTGCGAATGATATATGGTTTCTTTGCTTTTGAAAGTTTTTCTGGAAAAAAAGCATTTTGCTTATATTCATCACCATATACATAAGGATAATCGCTTATTTTCTTATCGCGCGACATAATGCCTTTTGAAGGAGCCATCTCGAAGTTATCGATTTCAACAAAACGGCTTTTAATTATTTTGAGTTCCATATGCGCATTGTCAGGTATGGCAATTGCTTGCGATATTTTTGGAACATCTGGTGCTCCCTTGGTTTTGGTTCTGGTGCATTCCGGAATTTCAATAAGTTTTGAAGTCCCGCGAGGTGTGTGCACATCTTTGATCTTGTATGCATTAAAGTCAAATGCTAAGCGGATGTGGTTGGGGTCAGACTGTATCAGTTTAATTTGTGTCTGGTTGTTTTTGGCTTGCTTATCGAGCTTTTGCCATTGTTGGTTTCTTGCTGAAGCTTGTGATATTAAGAAAGTCACAAGTAGCAGACTAAGTAAAATTTGTCTCATAAATTGTGAATTTGGGAGTTTATTTTTATCGCTGTTCAAAATCAACACGAAAATATGGATGTAGATTTAATGGTCAATTTTTTTCGACAAACAACATATTGAGTTAAATCAATAACATGCATCTATGAATAAATATATGTTTATTGTTTATTTCTGTAAATCAGGTATTAATACAATAAAACCTTAATTTGTTGAATTGGGTTTAAAAGGTTATTATTGAAAATTGGGAGCGTATGGTTGTGTTCAGGTTAAAAAAAATTCCTTCTCCGCATATTGCGAAGAAGGAATAGGTATGAAATCGGTTATTAGAGAGATTTTATTTTAAATAGTTTTTGCAGCGTTAAAGGCTGTCAGAATAGCTTCCCTTGCCTTTGCTGGTTTAATGGCATCACCTATTATATGTACAGGTATTTTGCCTTGCAGGTCATATTGAAGTTCATTGACGCTTTTCATTCCCGTAGCAATTACAATTTTATCAATTTTGTTCAGTGTTTTGGTGTTGCCTGCTTTATCTTCAATTAACACCTGATGGTCGTTTATAATCTCAGTAACTTTATGATTAACGAACATTTCTACATCATGCTTTTTGAGTTTAGCTAATGTGAATTTTCGCTCAATCATTTCCATACCCCGGGCAACTTCATCAAGCATTTCTACAATGGTAACTTTATTGTTTTTGTCTACCAGTTTGCTTGATATTTCAGCCCCAATCAAACCACCACCAATAACAAGCACGCTTTTGTCTTCAGGTAGGTTTTCATCATGCAGGAATTCGCTCCAATAATAGGTTTTCAGCCCTTTTATAGGAGGAACCGCAGGTTCTGCTCCTGTTGCCAAAACCACTTCCTGATAGCCGTTCCCCGTTATGTCTTCCGGGGTAACTTTTTTGTGTATGGTTTTAATGTTTTGCGATTTAAGTTCGAATTTGTAATAATCGACAATTTCTTTCAGACTATCTTTTTTGGGTGGTAACCAGGCAAGGTTAAATTGACCGCCTAATTTTTCTTTTTCATAGAGGTCAACATTGTGACCACGTTCTTTAAGTGTCAGTGCAGCTTGCATACCGGCTAATCCACCGCCCACAACAGCGATGTGTTTGGTTTTATCGGCTTTGTTTGGCATATCATGCTCAATCCCTACCTGTGGATTTACAACGCATCCCAATCCTTTTCCACTTTTCACGCCACCGAGGCAGCCTTCGGCACATGCAAGGCATGGACGGATTCTGCCTTCTTTTTTACCGAGATATTTTCCGGCAAATTCCGGGTCGGCTACCAGGGCTCGGCCTAATGCGATATAGGGCCTGTTGTAATTGCCATTAATTTGCTCAATATCTTTAGGTGAATTAATGCGGCCCACAAAAATTACCGGAATATTAATTTTATTCTGTAGTTGCCCGGCCATTTCCCATGTTTTACCTTTTTTTATGAACATGTGCTGGAAAAACCATGGGGGCGTGGAGCATGCGGTGCCTGCTGTAAGATGGATGGCTGCAGCTCCTCGTTTTTCAAGTTCCTGCGAGAATGTAAACATATCTTCAAGATGAAAACCTTCTGGAAACATTTCGTCACCACTAATGCGAACAATTATGGGTAGGTCAGTGGCTTTAACTACAGCATCGAAAATTTCAAGTGGAAATTTCATTCTGTTGTCGAGTGAACCTCCATATTCATCAGATCTTTGGTTTACCGCCGGACTTAAAAACTGGGCTGCCAGGTATCCGTGCCCAAATTGCAATTCGATCATATCGAAGTTAGCTTCTTTTGCACGTTTAGCGGCATTTATGAATAGGCTAATGGCATAATCCATATCAGCCCTGTCCATGCTGCGTGGTTTAGCACCACCATTTTCACAAATCTGGTCACTTGCTGATACATGATAGTTTCCCGGAATTTTTGGATTTGCCATGCGCCCCGGATGATTGAGGTGTGCAATGGTTTTGGTTCCGAATTGTTTAATCTCATGGTTCAGCTTTTTGAGTCCTTCGATTTTGTCATCGTTGTCAATACCCATTTGTGTGGGTAATTCCCGCAAACCCTTATCAAGGTAAAGCGGTTCAGGAATTACCGCGCCAAGATGTTCGGCACGGGCACGATAGAAAATAAGATGCTTATCGGTTACTTCGCCCTTATTGTTGCTATAACCAAGCTTAATAGGTGCAAAGATGAACTGGTTTTTTAGATGTAACATATTTATGATGATTTTGGGATTAGTTTCATGCTAAGGTCGTATAGTTCATCCTGTAATTTAGTGTCATTTGCTGCTTCAGCAGGCTCTGCTTCGTTTGAATATTCAAAATATTTCCCTGTGGTATTCTGAGGTAGCTCAAGGGCTGCAAAAATTAATTGATCTGCACCGGCATTCAAATCTGAGCCGCCACCACCCCAGCCGCTGCGAAATAATTTAGTATCTATAACACCAGGATGCACAGCGTTTATTTTAAGTTGAGGCTTCTCTCTGGCCATTTTTTTTGTAAAAAGAATATTGCCAAGTTTTGATGCTCCATAGGCTTTGCTACTGTTAAAATTTGTTGGATTTACCACATCGTTGAGGTCTATGTGGCTGGCATGAATCATACTTGAGACGTTTACTATGACCTGCTTATTTTGCTCCTCCATAATGGGTATGAGTAAATAAGAGAGATAAAAAGGTGCAAGATAATTGATCATAAAGGTTTTTTCGATTTTATGATCGGTAACCAATTCCAGTTCCGACTGGAATACCCCTGCATTATTAATGAGTATATCGGGAATCATGTTTCGGTGCACCAAAACCTCAACCAGTCCCTCAATATCGCTGAAGCTTGTAAGGTCGGCATTGACGTATTCAATGTATTTATTGTTCGTTTCTTTGCGGAACAGGTCCCTGAGCTTTTTGCCTTGCCTGACATTTCGCCCATGCATAATAATGCGGTGACCCAATTGGGCAAGTCTGAATGCTGTTTGCTTTCCTATGCCATCTGTGGCGCCTGTGATGAGTATGGTGCGTTTCATTGGTTTGGGGTTTTGATTTATTTTTTACAGATCTTTAAACACACGTGCTAGCGAGAATCCGGGAGCATCAAGCCTTAAATCAAGGAAATATCCAAAAGGTGTTTGATGCACAGTATAGCCGGCATTCTTCATTTTTTCTTCAGCCTTGTCAAAAATAGCTTTTGTAAGATCAGGATCGGCTTTGCTTTCTGATAAATGAGCGAATGAATGCAATATTAGAGTTTCGGCTTCATTTTTTTTCATGATCCATTTCAAATTTTTCACCAGTTTCTTAGTTACATCAGCTTCTCGATCTGCATCTTCAGCTTCAGCCTGAATGAACGCTGTTTGTACTTTTTCAAAATCGTGGCTTTCGGTGTGGTCTTCTGCATCCTCCAATGTTTTTGTTGTTGGAGTGTAACCAAAATTGTTGGCGTAAATCAATAATAGTTTCATGTATGGTAAATATTTATTTTTGACAATCCATTTTATGTAAAAACCAAACTCCCAGTGCCGCTATTCCGGTATAAAGTCCGAAAAAAGCATTAAAACCTATCAGAGCAATAAAACTACCTCCCAACAGCGGGAAAAGAACTGGTAATATGTTTCCAGCTCCGGCTATTCCAGTATATAAAGCCCTGTTTTGGGTGGTTGAAATTTCAAGCAATACGCCACTATTGGCAATTTGATACAGGGTTAAAAATACACCACCCATAAAAAATGAAATATAGTAAAACCAAACGTTAGATGAAAATATCCAGGCCGCTGCCGGGTAAATTACGGCCAATCCCCACAGAAACCACAGCATGCTTCGATATGAGAATTTTTTGGCTCGTTTGTATAAGATTAGTCCGGAAACAATTAACCCCAGTGTTTTGGCTATTAATAAATTGCCCACAAGGCCACTGGCAGCAAGCTCATTTTTTCCGGCAAAAAGTAATAAAAAGGGCATGAGGCCCTGTCCAAGTCCCAGTACATTGATGCTTAACAGGAAAAATAGTAATTTACGATCGCGTTTCAGTTCACTCCAAAGGTGTGCGAATCGATATTTTTTAGTTTTTTCATTTGGAGAAATAACTTCACTGATGCGCCAGAAACCTAGTGATGCCAGCAATAGAAATCCTCCTGCCAGTATGAAAACCCAAAAATAGTTGTCAGGCCATTCATTTTGTTTGAGTACATAACTAACAGCTATCGCCGAACCAAACATGCCCAAACTGGATATCACCTGCTTTAGACTAAAAAACTGTTTGCGTCTTTCTTCTTTAACCGATTTTCCTAATATATCGGTAAAGGCAATGTTGGCATAGGCGCCACTAACTGAAAAAATACTTACCAGGGCAAAAATCATTATAATGGCCATGGTGGAGCTCATAAACATATAGAGGTAAAATAAAGCCGCCATGCTGAATAGTGCAAATATTCGCAAATTAATACCAGTTAATAAATGCGGTT
>NZ_DATFKB010000057.1:0-3222 GCF_035268865.1 Salinivirga sp.
TCTGAACATTAAAGCAGCAGTTGTACCGGCAAAAGAATATAAAACACTGAGAAAAGCCTTTGTGCAACTAAAAAAAGAGCGATCAAGAAAAGTAACAATAAAAACGGAATAGTTTTTTGTTAACGAATTGTTATAAGCGACTTTGCTACAATTAGTAGGGTCGCTTTTTTTTGTTCTTTTTTCCAGAAAGCGGTAATTTTATACAATTACAAACTAAATTACTGCATTATGAAAAAAATTTTGAAAATCATTGTTTTGTTTGCGATGGCCTATCTTTTTATAGGTTGCCAGCCACAAACCTTAATTGTTGGAAGAAGCACCATGAACCCGGTCTTTTTTGATCAATTAGATCTGAAGAGAGAGCATTATGAAATACTGAAGACTGTAACGGCGCAGGCAAAAGTTACCATTACCGAGACCATGGGCGGGCTAAGAATTGTTGAAGAAAACAACGAGTTTGAGGCATTAATCAACGGCACAAAGGTTGATGTAAAAAGTGGAGTTTTGAAATTTGGTTACCTGGCAAATGATATTGGACGAACCTCTAAAGTAACTACAAGCCCTGGTATAATAAAAGCCAAGCAATCAGTACAAACATATGTGCCCAATGATCCGGAGACGATTGCCCGCAGACTTGCAAAATATAGACTTATAAATGAAGCTAAAGCCATGGGTGGCGATGGCGTAATAGAACCGGTAATTGCTTCAGATATAGCTGTGGTAAACAAAAAAACTACAGTAATTAAAACTACAGTAGCGGCAAAAGTAATTGTTTTGAAAACCGACCGTTAAATTTTTGGGAAGCGGGGTACATGCTTGTAATCCGCTTCCTAACTTTTTTAATTTAAAGCGTTCTATTTAGTCTCTTTGCATAAAAAACCAATATTTTAATAAGTTGAAATCAAGTCACAAAATACTACTATTTGTTTGCCTGGTTGCTTTAAGCCCTGTTTTAGGGCAAAATGTGGACGTTCGGCTTGAAGGTGTAAACGGCATTACGAAGCCTGTCAACACCTTAGTCCTTAACCAGCCCCTCAATCTTACAGTCGACATCAATATTAAAACCCATAATAATTTATTGAAAAGGTATGATGCCAACCCCGTTTTTTCTCCAGTGTTAAAACCAAACATCGAAGTGACAAGGTTTATCAAATATCAGATAAACAGCTTTTTCGCCAGCAATAATATTTCAATATCCAATCAATCTCCCTATACGCTGAATATATTGATAGACCAATTCGAGGTGAATTACTTATCCGGAAATGGGTGGACCGGATCCGCTAAAATAGATGTGACCCTGAAGGAACAAAAGCAGCTTTTATATGAGCAATCTACCCTGGGATTTAAAAAAATTAAAGATAATCCACAGAATTATCAACAGGGAGCTAATGCTGTGGTGAAGGCATTCCATCAGGCCATAAATGCAGTTAACTGGCCGGAAATGTTGAGTAAAATTGAAACCGAAAAAGCCACCACAGCAAAGGTTTCAAAGTCTCAAAACTACAACATGAGTGCAGCAAAACATGATAAAGAGCAAATCCCGGAGGCATCAGATATAGATCAACAAATTCCTTTTGCAACCAAGAGAAGAGAAAACACTTTTGCAGTAATTATTGGAAACGAAAAATACGATAACGAAATATCAGTAAAGTATGCTGAAAACGATGCCCGTATATTTCATCAATATGTAACACAAACTCTAGGTGTACCTGAAAAGCAGGCTCATCTCGTTTTGAATGCTACTTATGGTAAAATGCTGGGCGAACTTGATTGGCTGACCAATGTGGCCAAAACCTTCGGAGAAAAAGCCACAATTATCTTTTACTATGCAGGACATGGAATGCCTGATGAGCAAAACCGAAAACCATATCTTTTACCAATAGACGGGAGCGCTTCACAAGAGCGAACCGCCATATCTACCAGTGAGATTTATAATACCCTAACTCAACACCCAACCAATAGAGTGCTTGTCTTTTTTGATGCCTGTTTCAGTGGTGCTGCCCGTGATGGCATGCTTGCCTCTGGTCGTGGAGTGCGTATAAAACCCCGTGAAACCTATATTAAAGGCAACATAGTTGTTTTTTCTGCTGTATCAGGCAAGGAAACAGCACATCCTTACGATGAAGAATCCCACGGTTTGTTCTCGTATTATTTAATGAAAAAGATTCAGGAAACCCGGGGTAAAGTTACTTTGGGAGTACTCTATAATTTCATCAGACAACAAGTCAATCAGCAATCAGTTATCAATGGAAAAGAGCAAAACCCCAAAGTGAATGTTAGCCCTGATATGATCACTGAATGGGAAAACCTCGATTTGTAGAATCCACAAAAGTATTATTTGCTTATGCCTCAGTCAAAGACACGATGTTTCGTTTCATTGACACTCCCACGTATCATTATTGACGAAATTGTAAATCTACAACACCGTATTAAGCAGGCCGGGTTGATTGAAGGCAAATTTACTGCACCGGGTAATATTCATCTTACCTTGAAGTTCCTTGGAGAAATAACCGATGAGCAGATAGATTGGGTTGACCAGGCCCTGAGTCAGATTACTTTAGAGCCATTTAATGTAAAACTGGGAGAGGCCGGAGTTTTTAGCAAACGGCATATTAGAATTATCTGGATGCATTTACTGGGAGCTAATGAAATTCAAAAAAAGATCGATCAGGCGCTAAGTCAACACTTCAAACCAGAAGAACGGTTTATGAGCCATATTACAATGGCACGAGTTAAGTATTTAAAGGTCGATAAAGAAAAAGTACTTCAGTTTTTAGAGCAAATTTCCAGCAGCAATCAACCGGAACTTATTGATACATTCACATTAAAAAAGTCGACACTTACCCCTAGCGGTCCTATCTACGAAACCCTGAAAAAATACAACACCTGTTGATTTCACAAGGGGTTGATTTTAAGCGATTAGCAAAAACACCCCAAAAAAACTTAAATTTAAGTGATATTTTTATTTGGAACTTAAAAAAAGATCTTCTACTTTTGCACCCGCTTTGATAGAAAAAGCGCAGATATTTGAAGGAGATAGGGTGATTTTGAGCAGATGAAAAGGAGAGAAGTTCGGCAAGAAAAAAAAGTTTTAAAAAAACTTGAAAAAATAGTTGTCGGCGGAAAAAATTAGCTTTATCTTTGCAGCCCGCAAAAGAAGGAATAGAGGGGAATAAGAAGCGGGAATGATCTTTGAAAAGAATGAAGGTAGCAAACCCTGTA
>NZ_DATFKB010000058.1:0-2618 GCF_035268865.1 Salinivirga sp.
CATCAGAAAACTCAACGGCGAACTTATTTGTAACATTAAAGGACCGGGCTGGAGCAAAACCCTTCAACCTGTAAAGAAATTTTATTCTCATGTAGCTATTATGGAAAATTACATCATTGCAGCTTATTTAGGGGAAGATGGCTTGGCTCTGGATGAGACAAAACGTACAGTGAGTGTATCACCGTCAAAATTGCTTGTTTTTGACCTGGAAGGGAATCACTTAAAAACCATCGAAACACAACACCCCATCAGCAACTTTACAGTAGACGAGTACAACCAACGTATAATTGCTTATTTTACCGACAGATCTGAACCATTGGGATATTTTGAGCTAGAATTTTAAAAAGTTAATGCATTCATTTTGTGCTCATACCCTCTAATTTAGCTAACCCTCCCGCGTGAAAACCGCAGGAATCGCACAACGAACGGTTTTGTGTTTTACAACATGTCAAGTATAGACAAGGGGGGGGTTACCTTTTGCGCATTTTGGGAACAAATAGGTGGTTACCGGTAACAACCAAAATTCTATTTATTAACCTTAAAATTACTATTATGAAAAAGAGAAAGTTATTTGTCGCTACCTTATTGGTCGCTGTACTAGCTATTGCATCATTTAACAATTTATTTGCTCAACATGCTGCCATTAACCCAGAGTGTCCCAATGGTTGTGTAGATGGTGAGAAAGGATGTTATTGTTATGACTGGTATCAAGGACTTGGTGAAAAAAACTGGGGAGATCAGGATGAATTACAAAAAGCAAATTAATTAAAGTCAGTAAACCCGCAGGAAATTCTGCGGGTTTACTAGAATTATCTTCCATAAAACAAATACAGGTGATGCGTTAACTTTTATTCAATTTTACACACATCCTATTTTACTGGATTTCAAAACATCAATTGTTTTTTTATTACACTTGAATAGAAATATCACCCGTGAATTAGCCCCCGAATAAGTCTGACGTAATTATCAATAAAAATTAGTAATTATGCAATCAGACATGAAAAAACGAAAATTCACCAAAGAAGAGAAGCTTCAAATAATAAAAGAAGCTAGCGAACAGGGAGTTAACCTAACTCTTGAGAAGTACGGGGTTTATCCAGCTACCTACTACAGTTGGAAAAAGAAATTTGAAACCATGGGCGAGGCAGGCTTTCGACATGGAATGACCCCAGCTCAGTTAAAAGAAATTAAGCGTTTAGAAAAAGAAAACGAAATGCTTAAAAAGATTTTAGCCGAGAAAGAGCTCGAAGGACGTCTTAAAGATGAAATGCTAAAAAAGAAGTATGCCTGGGCGAGAAAAAAGAAATAGTTTGTAAATATATTGGATTGGGACTTCCAAGAGATATTGCGCTAAAAAGCACGAGAGTCACCAAGCATCAATATTATTATCAACCTAAAGGCAAACGGTCAGGCAGAAAACCAACCAGCACAACTAAAAAGCTGGATGGTGGCCAAACGATTGTTAAGAGTAATACGGATGTAATCCAGAAAATAAAAGATATACAGTCAGACCCGGATACCGATTATGGTTACAGGAAAATGGCAACAGCACTGATGTTGTTGGGATATTTAATTAACCACAAAAAAGCTTATCGCCTAATGAAAGAGGCTCAGTTACTGAAAACAAAGCATAAACGACAGCCCAAAACATATGCCAGGTATCGAATTGTCACGCCCCAAGGCCCCTTGGAAGTAATTGAAATGGATATTAAATACATTTGGATTACCCAAGCACGCAGGTATGCTTTCATTTTGACGATTATAGATACATTTACACGTGCAGTTTTACATTGGCGTGTAGGTTTCTCTATGAAATCCAGCGATGTCAAAAAGGCATGGGAGCGAGTTATTGTTGCCCATTTGCAACCAGCTGATATGTTAGCAAAAGGTGTGCATGTAGAAATCCGGAACGATAATGGTCCTCAATTTGGCTCAAAGATTATCCAGTCATTTTTCAAAGAAAATTATCTGAATCAGGTTTTTACTCATCCATATACCCCACAAGAAAATGGTCACGTAGAAAGTTTTCACAACATTTTATCAAAATCTCTTGGAACCAATAGCTTTTGGGATATTGAGCAATTAGAGCATCGACTCACAATATTTTATGAGAAATACAATAATGTCCGCTTACACGGCTCTATTGCAAATCTACCACCTCGCTTGTTCTGGGAAATGTGGGATAAAGGGTTGATAATCCGAAAAGAATATAAAAACCGAAAAGTCCGTTTTTACTCAAGAATTCCCTACCACCAATTATCGGGGAATGAGAGCCTGAGTGAAGTCCCTTGCTTAAATCAGGCGGCTCTCGATGAGCCGTCAGATTTACATAAAAAGGTGAAGGGGCCCGTTACACCAAAACAACCATCGGTAAAAAGGTCACCTTCGGTCGTCCCTTGCTGATGCAATATTATGAAGAAATATGATTATTTTTAAAATCTGAAAATAATTTGTCCGATTTATAGGGGGCTAAACCACACCTCGGTTTCCTTGAGGATCGCCACCACGACAGGCCGACCTGCTATTTGCTGCCGGAAGCCAATAACCACCACCACGAAATACTTTTATTTTGCCAGTTTCCGGGCCTTTTGGATTTATTTTATCATCAATATTGTACT